>DNPC01000532.1 GCA_003501565.1 Planctomycetaceae bacterium
CCAACAACCGGGGCTAACGCCCCGCGGCTGATTTTCGATTCAATTCTCGGATAGGTCCTAAGCGCCGAAGGCAGCCTGAATTTTCTCGAGCGTGGCTTCTTCGCCGGGACTAATACTGCCGAATCCAAGGATACCTCCGCAGGCTTCCGCTACGGCCCTGGCTTGGCTAAGGACTTCGTCGCGCAATTTGCTGCGATGGCTCTCTTCCAGGGAAGCGCTAAGTGCAGCCGCGTATTCGCACCAGGTATCCAGCAGCTGTGAACTTGGTCGTTGTTTGGTCCAACTTTCAAGTAGGCCCATTGCCGGGTCTTCTTTGCTGATGCCCGACTGGGCAGCTGCCTCGAGGATGACTTCGCGTTCGTCAGATTCGATGCGGTCATCAGCCCAGGCAACCGACACGAGTGGCACCAGGCGAAAAGCTGACAGGGTCTCGACAGTTACTTCTTTGGAAGCAATGTCCGCAGCCAATTCTGCATCTGTGATCCCAGTGACCTGCATGATGGCTTCCGCAGCCGCTGCCTTTTCCTGGCTGGCACGCAGTTTCGCGAGCAAATCCTGGTTAACGCGACCGAAGAACTGTTCTTCGAGCTGGAACCACTGCTTAGGCGAACTTTGAGTCATCGGTGCACTCGCGTTGGGATTTGATACATGAAAAGAGAATTCGACTCCGAAATTTGGGATCGTCTATGATAAGTGGCTAGCGCGCGGTCGAAAATAGGGCGCTGTGAAGACTGCTTGTGGCTAGTTTCTGTGGCCAGCGTTTATGTCCGCGGTTCTGCGCTGTTCCAAGCTTTTTCGCATGGCCAAAATCAAGGTTGGTTGGTCCGCTCTACGTGGACCGCCGGAATTATTCCGCTGAGATTATTCCGCCAAGAAAGCTGCGAAGATTGCGATGACTGGAGAAATAAGCGAGACTGTCGGACTGCGCGGTGCCACTCGGATCGACGGCGCCGTGCTCACTCGCTTTCCTACACCGCATTTGGAGCGCAACCTTGTCGACGCAGGAAATTCGGATTGCTGGAAACCAAGCTGGCTCGCGTGCGCGGCCGGTCACGGGCACGCACATGCCCGCGTTCGTATTCCAAACCGGAAGTGACTTGGCGGCCCACGCCGCGCAGTTTATTGCGAGGCTCATCCGCGAGCGTATGGATTTGGGGCAGTCGACCGTCCTGGGCTTGCCGACGGGAAGTACGCCTGTGGGGACCTATCGCGAGCTCATTCGGTTGCATCGCGAAGAAGGGCTCGATTTTTCCAACGTAGTCGCATTTTGCCTCGACGAGTTCTACAACATTTCACCCGACAATCCGCAGTGTCACCGCAAGTGGTTAGAGGCTCACTTCTTTGACCACGTGAATCTGAATCCAGAGAACATTCATTCGCTGCAAAGTCAGATACCTGCGTCGGATGTGGAACTGCACTGTAGACGTTATGACGACGCCATCGCAGCGGCCGGTGGCTTTGATATTGTGTTGCTGGGGATCGGCCGCAATGGCCATATCGGATTCAACGAGCCGTTCTCGATGCGCAAGAGTCGGACAAGGTTGTGCACCCTTGATCCGATTACGCGTCAAGCGTTCGCAAGCGACTTCTTTGGCGAAGCGAACGTTCCGCTACAGGCGATGACGGTTGGCTTGTCTCCGATTCTGTCTAGTCGGCACGTTCTGTTGTTGGCTTTAGGGGAGCACAAGGCTTCGATCATCCGGGAGACCCTTGAAGGCACCATCTCAGACCGAGTGCCTGCGTCGTACCTTCAGGAGCATGTGGACGCGCGTGCCCTGATGGATTCCCCGGCTGCTGGCCAGTTGACCGGTGTCAGTATGCCATGGGTGCTCGAGAAAGTAACGTGGACTGAGACACTTATTAAGCGGGCTGTGCTTTGGTTGTGCGAACGAACCGGCAAGGCACTTCTGAAGCTGGATGATGAGGACTTCCGCGAGCACGATTTGCACCAACTCCTTCGGCACCATGGTCCAGCGCAACAGATCGCGCATCGGGTTTTCAAGTGGATGTTAGACACGATCGAGTATCATCCAGCTGGGAAAGACAAAAAGACCTGCTTGTGCTTCAGTCCGCATCCGGACGATGACGTTATCAGCATGGGAGGCACCTTGATCCGTCTCGTCGAAGACGGTCACAATGTGCATATCGCATACATGACCAGCGGCAACATCGCTGTGTTCGATCATGATGCGCTGCGTGTCGCTGACATGGTGACTGAATACAACCGGTTGTTCTCGATTGACGATGATCGTTCGAGACAGGTTCAGCAGGATGTCCATCAAGGCTTTGCCAACAAGATTCCTGGAAGTCCTGATCATGAATCCATTCTTAAGATCAAGGCGCTGATTCGTTGGAGTGAGGCTCGGGCAGGCGCAATTCATGTTGGCTGTGATGCTGACGACCTACATTTCCTTGACCTGCCGTTCTACCGGACCGGAACGATTGCTAAGCGGCCAATGGGAGAAGAAGACACGCAGATCATCCGTGAGCTACTCGAGCGCGTTCAGCCCCAGCAAATCTACTTGGCGGGTGACCTGGCTGATCCCCATGGCACACACCGCGTTTGCGCGGAAGCGATTCTCAGCGTTTTGTCGGATATGCGTTCCGAAGGCAAGCCGCTGCCGGAGGTCTTGTTGTACCGAGGTGCTTGGCAGGAATACGCCCTCGACGAAATCGAAATCGCTGTCCCGCTCAGCCCAAGCGATATCGAACTCAAACGCCAAGCAATCTTTATGCATGAAAGCCAGAAAGACGAAGCGCTGTTCCCGGGTTCCGATCCGCGTGAGTTCTGGCAGCGTGCGGAAGATCGCAACAAAGGAACGGCTGAGAAGTACAATCAAATCGGTTTGCCCGAGTTCTACGCATTGGAAGCGTTTACCCGGTGGAAAGGCGACGAGATCTGATGGCGAGAGTCTCGCTACAGAAGGCAAATGATCGAGCGTAAGCCCGCACCGGTGATTGCGCATGTTCTGGGTGATGAGCGCATTTTTGGGGCAACGCTGCCCTTCGGTACAATCGCGACAGATGGACGACAGTTCTGGGCCTGTTGGGATTCTACTGAGAATCGGTTCGTCTTCAATTAAAGTTGGCGTTCTGCATTAGAATTCTCGGATCAGCCTTACATTCTGTTCCCCCTCTGCGGTCATCGTTGTAGCCAAAATCCGAGCAGCTTCACTAGTTCTTCTCAACTTAATGCTCGCGACCACTGCCGGTACGAATTAGGCTGAGTTCTGTGTGGGCGTGACGAACGGCTGCGCGAGCGTTCTTAAATCGTTTTTTCGTTTTCGCTACCGGTCGACTGCTAGGTGGGTTCGGGCTGCCATCGGTAGAGCGGATTAGTCCAGTATTTCGATTTTTGCAGCGGGTTTTTGAAATGTGCGGACCATAGGTGTCAATGGTCGACGCGATAACTAGAACTGTCAGGCAGGCGACACACCTTGCGTGCCGCCAACAGGATTACACACTACACGGAAGACAAAATGCCAAAGTTCTATGCAAGTTGCGGTTCGCAGAATCTGGTAGTTGCTGCAGACACGGCTGAGCAAGCTGCGATGCGTTTAATTGATGAGCTTTTGGCAGCTCATGTATGGATTTATGAAGACGCATTGTTGCGTGATCAGGATCGACGTGACCATCTAATCCTTGAAGCGCTCATGCATCTTGATACGACGGTCAGCGTTAGTGAACGCGGCAACGGCCATTATGAAGCCGGTTTGTTCGGAGTTCCTGAGTTGCTGGATCACTGGCACCGACTCATGTCTGCCGTTTCAAAAGCACTTTCCTCTGCTGGTCTACCGAACGACAGAGCACTGCCAGATGCCAATGATGTTTCTCAGCAGCCACCTGAGCCAAGATAACCAGTCCCGGTAGGTGGGGTTCTCTGCCAATCCCGCTCGGACAGTGTATCTGGCATCTTCTGGGTGCTCTGGGCACACAATTGACAAGGTCAAGTGCGTGAGCTTCGCGCAGTCGTCCGCGTCGCTTCATTTATTTCTGTGCCAATAACTCTGCTCTGGGCCACTCGACACCACTAGGTCGCTGAAGATAATCAGGGGCATTGCTCGGCGAAGCGCTGCAGCAACAGTCACTCAAGTCTTCCAACCTAGGCTTAGGATCCATGGCCAAGAAAACCATCGCTGATATTGACCCCCACGGCAAAACCGTCTTGATGCGAGTTGACTTCAATGTCCCGCAAGACGAGCAGCTCAATATTACTGACGACCGCCGTATTCGAATGGCATTGCCATCGATCAAATCAGTTGTCGATCGTGGCGGAAAACTAGTCTTGATGAGTCACTTGGGCCGTCCAAAGGGCGAAGGGGTTGAGGCAAAGTTTTCGCTGGCTGGTGCCGCCAAACGACTCGGCGAGCTCCTCGAACAAGACGTGGCATTTGCAAGCGATACGGTCGGCGATGATGCCCAAGCCAAGATTTCAGGTCTGGCGGATGGCGGCGTTGTCGTACTTGAGAATTTGCGTTTCAACGCTGGCGAAAAATCTGGGTGCGCTGAATTTGCTGGAAAGTTGGCTGGTTGGGCTGACATTTACGTCAACGATGCGTTTGGAACTTGCCATCGTACGGACGCTTCAATGGTAGCGGTGCCTGAGGCGATGGGGGGCAAGCCGAAGGTCGTTGGATTCTTGGTAGCCAAAGAAATTCAGTATCTGAGCGAAACGATTGAAACTCCAGCGAGGCCGTTTGTTGCCATCTTGGGTGGCGCAAAGGTCAGCGACAAGATCAATGTGATCAATAACCTTCTTGGGATATGTGATCATGTTCTGATTGGAGGTGCGATGGCCTACACGTTTTCGTTGGCCAAGGGTGGACAAGTCGGAGATAGCCTTGTTGAAAAAGACAAGGTGGATCTGGCGAAAGAGCTTCTTGAAAAAGGTGGCGACAAATTGGTGCTACCCATCGATACGCACTGTGGCGACGCTTTCTCGTCCGATTGCAATAAGCAGATCGTAGCGTCTGGGGAGATTCCAGATGGCTGGGAGGGCTTCGACATCGGGCCCAAGACGGCCAAGATGTACAGTGACTTGCTGGCTACCGCGAAGACAGTCGTTTGGAACGGTCCCATGGGAGTTTTTGAAAAGCCTCCATTTGACGAGGGAACCAAGCAAGTTGCTCAGGCGATCGCGTCCAGCGAAGCAACCAGTATTATTGGCGGTGGTGATTCAGCAGCTGCCGTAGAACAGCTGGGATTTGCTGATCAAGTTACACACGTCAGCACCGGTGGTGGGGCCAGCCTAGCGATGCTAGAGGGCAAAGCGTTCGCAGCCGTTGAACTACTCGACGATGCTTGATTCCTCTCTGTCGCCGTGGCGTACTCCAGGCAATTGCCTGGTTTTGACTTGAGGATTCTCTAGACGAAACCCGCAAGTGCCGCTTTGGGGGCGCAAGTCTATTGCGTGCAAAGACGACTTCACGCTACCAGCCAAACCTTGCCCGCCTGGCGGCCTACTAACTTTCTTACGCCTGCTGCGCTACAATGCCCCCGTTACTTACGAGGCACAGGGTTCTAGCTGCGCCGGAGAAGCTACCGGCGGCAATTCGCCTGTCCTCGGTTTCCGGTTGTTGGTTTCCGGGTAATGATCACAGCGTTGAGCCAACCGGTTAGCTTGCAGCGCGTTCTTTCGGCAATGGTGCCAGTTTTACGGAGTGCATAAATGGCACATGCTGATGAAGGAAACGGATCTACTGAGCTGCCTGGAGTCTCCTCCGTTATTGAAGGGATTGCCGAGTACACGTTGGAAAACGGTTTGCGGGTGCTTCTATTCCCCGACGAAAGTCAGTCGATCGTTACTGTCAACATGACTGTTTTCGTCGGATCTCGGCATGAAGGTTGCGGCGAAGCCGGAATGGCACACTTGCTTGAACATATGCTGTTCAAGGGTACGCCCAGCAATGAGGAAATTCCCGCTGACTTGAAAGCCCGCGGAGCCAACTACAACGGCACGACCTGGTTGGACCGTACGAACTACTACGAAACTCTTCCGGCCGGAGACGCACAGCAAGCAGACGACAATCTGCATTACGCGATTCGCATGGAGGCCGACCGGCTAATCAATAGCAAGATTCTCGAAACGGATCTGCAGAGCGAGATGACGGTGGTGCGGAATGAATTCGAGCGTGGTGAAAATAGCCCCCAGCGTATCTTAATGCAACGCGTGCAAGCGGCTGCTTATGAATGGCACAACTACGGGCGTGTTACGATTGGAAATCTCAGTGATATTGAGAGAATGCCCGTCAATCGTTTGCGAGACTTTTACCGCAAGCACTACCGACCCGACAATGTGATGCTGGTGGTTGCCGGGAAATTTGATTCGCCCCAAGCGCTCAAGTACATCCAGGAGTATTTTGGTGCCCTCTCGCAGCCCGCACAGCTTTTAGATCGCACGTACACTTCTGAACCAGCCCAAGATGGTGAGCGACAGGTTACACTACGCCGCGTCGGTAACACGCAACTTCTGCATGTCGCCTATCATATTCCAAGCGGTGCCAATCGAGAGTACGCGGCGATCGAGCTTCTGGCATCCATCATGGGCGCTGAACCAAGCGGTCGATTGTATGGAGCACTAATTGAACCGAAGCTGGCCAGCACGATGTTTGCGTTTCCTTTTGCACTGCACGATCCCGGGCTAATCATGTTTGGCGCCCAGGTGCCGGTAGGCGAGCCGCTTGATGCCGCTCAGGCGCAGTTGCTGGCGACGCTTGAAAACGTCTCGGAAGAACCGATCACTGAGGTCGAAGTGCGTCGCGCTCGTAATCAGTTTATGAAGGAACGACGCTTGCGCGCCAGTAATACGACGCAGCTCGCAATTGAATTGAGTGAGTGGGCTGCCCAGGGCGATTGGCGACTGTACTTTCTGTTCAGAGACTACATTGAAGGCGTGACGGCCGAAGACTGTAACAACGCTGCGAATCGGTTTCTAACTCGCAACAACCGGACGCTTGGACGCTTTATTCCAAGTGACTCGAGCCAGCGGGTGGAAATTCCAGCCAAGCCTGACTTAGAAGAGCTGCTCGCGGACTACACCGGGCGAGAAGGCATTGAACAAGGTGAGTCGTTCGATGCTGAGCCTCAAGCAATAGAAACGCGAACCATCCGTGGGCAACTCTCGTGTGGACTGAAAACGGTATTGTTACCCAAAAAGACGCGTGGAGGTTCAGTACATTTTCGAATCGCGCTACGGTACGGGGACGAATCGTCGCTTGCGCGGTATGTTCACGCCTGTGACTTTCTGCCATTGCTCTTGTTGCGAGGAACCGAGTCGCTCGACTATCAGCAGCTGCAAGATAGAGAAGATGAATTGCAGGCTGACATCCGGGCCAGCGGACAGACTGGGTTGCTCATACTGACGGTTCAAACGCGCCGCGAACGCTTAGCGGAAGTGCTTGACTTGGTTGGTGAAGTGCTTACGAAACCGAGTTTGGATGCGTCGGAGTTCGAGTTGATGAAACGCCAGCAGTTGGCGGCCATCGACGCCCAGAAAACCGAACCCGGGGTGTTGGCTAGAGTTCAGCTCCAGCGTTTGTTGATTCCCCACCCGGCCGACAACATCCGTTACATCCCGACACTTGAGGAGATGTCCAGTCGCATTGCAGAGGTTTCGATTGAGCAGATTCGTGAGTTGTATGCTTCGCAGCTATCGGGAAAACACGGTGAAGTGACCTTCGTAGGAGATTTCGACCCAGACGAAGTGATCGGAGCATGCGAAGAGATCTTTGGCAACTGGATGCCCCAAACACCATTCGCTCGAATTGCCACAGATGCATCCCAGGATGTGACCGCCTGCCAAGTCAGCATCGAGACGCCGGACAAATCGAACGCAGTCTATTTCGCAGGCCAGGCGTTTGGAATGCGCGATGACGCGGAGGACTACCCGGCCTTGCGTGTTGCCAATTTTGTCTTGGGTGGCGGTGCAATGTCGTCGCGGCTTGGGAAACGGCTGCGTCAGGATGAAGGCTTGTCCTATAGTGTCGGCTCCCGCTTCTACGCCCATCCGATCGATAGTCACGCCACATTGACCATACAAGCAATTGCAAATCCCAGCATGCGACAGCGTGTTATTGATGCAATTGTCGAAGAACTCCAGCAGATGATTGAGGCGGGAATCACGGATGAGGAATTGGAAAATGCCAAGAAAAGCATACTGCAGAGTGAGCAGGTGACTCGCACGCAGGATAGTACGCTGGTCGGCATCCTGGGAAATTCTGCGTTTTCCGGCCGTGATATGCACTTTAGTGCCAAGCAAGATGCTGCGATTAGCCAACTGAAGATCGCCCAAGTGAATCAAGCCATCAAGCGACATATAAGCCTGAGCCGGATGGTCACGGTGACTGCTGGAGATTTTGCGGGAGCACAGGTGCCGCCGCTGACCGCGAAAGCGCCCTGATCGAGCTACTAACGTCGGGTTGCAACGTTTACGACGATTTTCGCGGAGTGCCAGTGTTGCAAATATTCATGGTCGCACTTCATGTAACGCGGCACTAGTTTGTATGAGCTACGGTTGCGTGAACGTTCTTCCGGTACTTAGCGGATCACGACAGTTCGCCGAAACGCCAAGGAATCTGCCAAAGTGGCTCTTGTACGAAAATATTGGATCGCTGCACTTGTTGTGTGTTTGGTTCTCAGCCATGCGCTCATTATCGGCTACGTACGTTCCGAAGCGATCCGAATCAAGGTAGCAGCTAGCAACGAGATTCCGATCGGTGTGTACTACGTGCAGTCCGAAGATCGCAACTGGGTAACGCAGCTACGCGTCCACCTAGAAGTTGACCCCGCTCATCGCCTGGCGTCGAAAGCGACGATCGAACACCACCGATGGTTGATCCATGAAGTGGTCGAAGAGAAGTTGCGGCAAACGGAGCCGGAGCTGCTTAAGGACGCGGTGCTACTGGAAATCAAGGATCGAATTAAGATCGCGATTCAAGAAGCTCTTCAGGAGGAGATTGTCACGCGAGTCTTGGTGAACGACCGAGTGGATATTCCGGTTCAACGTTTCGGCGCTCCGGTCGCTCCTGATTTGATCGAGCCCGAGCCGCTGTACACCTCTGCCCCAGCCGTTCAGCGTGACATCGAAGAGGTCGATCCCTAGGGGCTTGGGTACTCAGCTCCCGCGTAGCCAGAGTCGCAAGACTCAGCACACCTGTGTAGCTGGAGTCGCAAGACATCGGGGGAGCACACCTACGTAGCCGATGTCGTAAGACTTCGGGGGATCAAACCTGTGTAGCCGATGTCGCAAGACTTCGGGGAATCAATCACCGGTGCATATTTCTCGAGGGTCGGCATCCACCGCAAACGCGGATTGTTTCACCCGAATTGTTGCCAATCCGGCTACGAGTCCGCCTGGGGACATGCGGACCTACGTGGAA
>DNPC01000155.1 GCA_003501565.1 Planctomycetaceae bacterium
GCAAATGCACTGGCTGCGCAGCTGAACCTGACAAGCCGAGACGGCCCAGAGATAAGCGCTCGCACCGAAGGCGTATTGAGAAGGTATGCCCTGGCGGACATCTACGCGCAAAGCCCCACTGAGTGCTTGCATTTGATGCAGGAGTTGCTCGAGAGTGACCCAGAGGGCGAGTTGGTTTATGGTGTTAGCGAGCTGGCTTACATCCTGGGAACAAGGGCGCAGCAAGAAAAGCGCATCGCCGAAGCTTTAGATATGTATGGTGTTTCCGTCAGTAACGCATACATGTATTTGTTCGCTTCCGATTTCGATTCCGTCCGCAACCCCTACGATCCACTTTTTCGCGGCGCGTGTGATCTTTACAACCAAGCACTTGAATCAACACTGCGGCTGGTCAATGCTCGAGGGCAACTCAAGCCCGGTTTCAGCTACCAGCTGACAACTGGCACTCAGACGTATGAAGTTGCTTGTCATGTACGCGGCAAGTGGGATAATGATGACTTCGATCGTTTCGAATTTGTCAGCGACTACAAACTTGATGGACTAGCCGAAAGTGGCCTGACCTACGGCCTGGGCGTGCCACTAATCGCTGTCCGAAAAAAGGGCCCGCAAGGCGACCCGCGCGAACAGTACTATCCGGACGGATTGAGTTTTCCTGTCACCGCACTGTTACGAGTCGTTCGTCCCGGAAGTGTGCCGGGCAGCGGCGCGGATCATCGCCATCACTGCATCCTCGAATTGCATGATCCACTTGATTCGGTCGATCTCTCCCTGGCCGGACGGCTTGTTCCTCTCCAAACCGACCTGAGTACGTCGCTAGCCTATTTTCTGGATAGCGAACAATTCCGTGAACAAAGCCAGGCTACAGCTGGACTGATCAATCCACAAAAGACGCTTGAGCACCGAGGCATCTTTATGCTCGAGCCGTTTGATCCGAAACGGATCCCAGTGATCATGGTCCATGGACTCTGGTCCAGCCCCATCACATGGATGCCAATGTTCAACGATTTACGCAGTTTTCCGCAGCTGCGTGAAAACTACCAATTCTGGTTTTACCAATATCCTACTGGCCAACCATTTTGGAGCAGTGCAACACAATTCCGTGAAGACCTCGCCCGACTACGCGAGGAGCTAGATCCACGCCATGATTATGAATCGTTGGATAATATGGTACTGGTCGGCCACAGTATGGGTGGGCTCGTCAGCCGGATGCAGACTATTGATAGCGGTGATCGCTTTTGGCAAACGCTCAGCGATGAGCCCTTTGAAAGTGTACGTGGTGCCCCGGAGGCGATCGCAAAGCTTAAAACGGCGGCCTTCTTCGACGCCAATCCTGATATCACGCGTGTAATTACGATCGGCACGCCACACCGTGGTAGCGATTACGCTAACGACACGACGCGTTGGTTAGCTCGCAAATTGATCAAGCTGCCAACCATGATGGTGGCTACCGCGCAGGACCTCGTAATGCAGAATCCTGGCGTATTCCAAAACGCTGATCTTCTGATTAATAGTACTAGCATCGACTCCCTCAGTCCTGACTCGCCCGTTTTCAAAGCCATGCTTCGAAGCCCGAACTCTGGACGGGTCCGTTATCACAACATTGTCGGCCTGGTGGAAACCGGTGGATGGTTCTCTGACCCTGAAATCAACAGTGACGGAGTGGTTGACTTCGCGAGTGCTCGGATCTACGACGGCGAAAGTGAGATTGCTGTGAAGGCCGAGCATCAGGTCATCCACCGCCATCCGAAAAGTATTCTGGAGGTTCGGAGAGTCCTGATCTCGCACTTGCAGGAATTCCAGTCTCGGTATCGCATTGCCCAGCGCATGGCTGATCATCGTCCCGTGACAGCGAGTTCTGCTTCTGCCCAGCCAGCCGCGAACCCACAAGTAATCCGCCCAGCAGCCAGCGCGACAGGATCTATGCCGACGCAAAACTCAAGTGTGCAAACTCGGTTAAGCGACAGTCTTCCGGTACCGGTTGGTGCTTCCGGTTTCATGGGCAACCCAATACTGCGGTGATTTACCTTTCCAAAGCTTGCCATGCCGCGTGTGAGGGTCGAACCGCAAAGCACGGGAACTTCTCGCCAGCGCGCGACGGCCTATGACTCAGCCCTGTATGTTCGCAGCACTTTAGGGTGGTTCTCACAGACTCATAGGTGGGGAGCAAGCGGCGCGTGTGATCGCTTCGCATGATTACCCGTGGAGCCTGCCATTTTGCGCTTTGTGTCGCCTTAAGCCGGTCGTTAACGGCCAAGCGGTGCAAGCCAAGCAGGTGTTTCCCTTTGCCAGCACACTCTTTCGAACGATTGCACCTATGAATCATTCGTTACGATGAAACTGTCTGGTATCCTATGGAATACCTCTTGTACACACTGCCTTCGTCGAACAACGCAAACGGACTCTCCCGATACAGATAACATGGTCAAATCACGCATCGGCCCGTTCGCTCTCGAAGCACCACTCTCGAAGTCAAAGAACGGCTGTCAGGTCTTTCGCGCAATTCATCTTGAGCAAAAGAAATTGGCGGCGCTGCGCGTGTTCACGATCCCAATGGGAATGACGCCCGAGAGTCGCGAGGCGTTCGCCAGTCAGCTCGAACAATTGAAGCAGCTGAGACACCGCGGTATCGTGCGTTGTTATGGCGGCGGTTTCGACACGCAGAGCGCATTCTTGGCCTATGAGTTGGTGGAGGGCGAGTCACTACTGTCAATGCTGCGAAGGCGAGATCGGCTGCCTTGGGAAACCACGCTCGATTACTGCCAGCAATTGGCCGAAGCATTCCAGTACGCCCACCAGATGGGTTGGGTACACGGACGCCTGAGACCTGAGAAGGTGCTTATTTCTGAACAAGGTGTCGTTAAGGTCCAGGATTGGCGGCGGACAGCGATCTCGTCGATGATCACTAACGATCCCAACCGCCGCAGCCAACTTCAATATACCGCACCGGAGTCATTAGAAGGTGATGCCGACGAAAAGTCGGATCTCTATGCACTCGGTGCTGCAACATACACCATGTTGACCGGCCGTCCTCCTTTCGACGCACACGACCCGCAAGAGCTACGCCGCGCCATCGAACAGGACTCTCCAGAGCCGGTCACAGCCAGTGTTTTCGATTGCCCGGTATGGCTAAACGCAATCGTCGAACAGTTGCTCGCGAAGGATCCCCAGCAGAGACATTTTAGCGCGACCGCGCTTCAGCTTGCTCTCAAGGAGGCACAACGACGACAGAACGAAGGTGTCGGCGTGCTTCAACACGCAACCTCCGGCTTCAGCCCGTTGCAAATGCAGGTTGATCGCGATGAAGCCGAAAAGGTCCTTGGCATCAAACGAAAAAAGAAAAAGAAGAAGCGGCAATCCGACGAGAACTTCTTGGAAAATGCTTGGGTTCTTGTTGGTGGTCTCATCCTGGCGGTCGGAGCTATCGCGTGGTTTCTGTGGCCGCTAAGTGAATCGACTTTGCGATCTCGTTCGGAAGCGTTGCTGGCCAGCGAAAGTTCGCTTGACTGGAATGATGCACGACGTGACTACCTACAACAGTTGGTCGATCGATTTCCAGGCACAAATAGTGCTGAATGGGCACAAGAGAAGATTGAATGGGTGGAAGCTCGAAATATAGAACGAGCCATGGAGAG
>DNPC01000558.1 GCA_003501565.1 Planctomycetaceae bacterium
AGTGACCACTAAGTTGGTCCCCGAGTTGGTCGCCACGATTCCAAGGTCGCCACCGATGTCGATCGTAGCAGTCCCATCTGTGGCAACATCGCGGAAACGATGATTGGTGCCCGTGGCAAGCGTCGCATCCAGATCGATGATACCCGCCGAATCACGCAGCTGAATGGTTCGATCGTTGATGCGTTCTACGGAATAACTTTGCCCATCGACCAGCCCACCGATCGCGTCGCCACCACCAGCGTCATAGACGACTAGGTCCCCCGTCACCAGACCGTGCGAACGACCGAAGTTGATCGTATCATTGCCGCCATCGACGGGAGCAACCGGGCGGAGCACTGAACCGATCGAGTGATTCGTACCTATGACTTCGGTAATGTCGTACTTAAGCACTTCAGGACTGGCCGTATCCGCCACCGCTTGGGCGAAGGTTTCAGCGAGTTGCAACTTGCTGGTGCTGCCCGATACTAGGCGTACGTAATAGACCTGACCTTCATTGATCCCTGAGATCACACGGCCATTGCCCGCTGTGTACGTAACCGCTTGACCGGCGGAGTAGCCATGGTTGTAGCCAAGATCGATCGTATCAAGGTTTCCATCGTCGTCCGCATCGGTAACCGCTGATGAGGGATCAAACCCCGGTGCAAAACCATGGTTGTCTTGCTTGGTCGCGACAGAATCAAGAGAGAGGCTAACGCTGAATGGCGTTTCTCCGACGGATACCGCCGACGGACTGAACTGTATCCTCGCGTCCTTGTAAAACACCAGCGGCGTTGTGTCATTGCCGCCCGTCAAGTCGACGCGCGGCGACAGATTCACCAATGAAGCCGATAGCGAACTGTTCACGATCGCCCCCGTGGTCATGACGATTACACTGCCACTGCTGTCAAGCAATTGCAGCTTGGTATCGGCTACATCTTCGTCGTCCTCTGTGACTGTTTTGACCGTGTAGATCTCGCCATCGGTTAAGCCACCAATGGTCGGTCCGCCGTTCTGTTGATAGAGAACTTGATCGCCGTCTTGAAAACCGTGTTCCGCATAAACGTCGATCGTGTCAAAGGTGGAGTCGTTGCCATCGTCTGTTTGCTCAAGGAGGGCCGCTGGGTCAAAGAACTGAGTTCGTCCCTGATTCGCGCGTTCCTCGGACCTCGAAAGTGCGATCGTGGTATCGTCAATCACGATCGCGTAGTAGCGTGTGTCGTCCGCTAGTCCGCCAACGTCGCCACCTTCAAATCGAACGGGGTCACCCGTCACTAATTCGTGTTGATACCCCAGATCAATCGTGCCCGTCAGTCTATCGCCCGAGCTGCTGCTGAACGCGTTTTGGTCGACGACCGGATGGAAGGTGTGGGCGACACCGGTTGCGGCAAACGGATCAAGCTCCACAACAGAATCGGTGTCGGGATCACGGAGCTGCAGGACATTTGCATCGTCATCGACACGAACCACTTCGTAGACATGACCATCGGTTAACCCGCCAATCGCAGCTCCACCACCGGAGCGATACTGCAAACGCTGCCCCGATGGAAGATCGTGCTCATGACCTAACGAAATTGTGTCATCGAGAATGGAGATCTGGGGAACGACCTGGTAGATGAATTGTTCCGTGATGTCGTCGACATTCTCTGCCAATCCAATCGTTTGATCGTCTTCGTAAACGACGTAGTAAGTTGTGCCAGATTCGAGTCCCTCGACATCGATGTTCACGTCAGTGACCGTGAACTCGATTGCATCGGCCGTTTGGTAGCCGTGGTCATATCCGAGGTCGATCTTGAGGGCATTAGTCGAGGCGGAAAAAGCCGGACCGCCGAATGCGGTGCCTTCGTCGGCAGAACGTCCGATACGAAATGTGTTGGAGGAGGGGACCTCGATAACGGTGTAGATACCACAATCTCGCAGTCCACCGATCGGTGCATCCCCACCGGCTGTGTAAACCAGTGTGTCACCGACTGAGTAACCGTGGTCGTAATCCAACACGATGAGCTCGGTACTATCGACACCCAAACCCGGTACGAACGGCGAATCATCTAGCACGCGTTCTTCGCTGCCTATGAAGGCTTGGGTATTTCGATTGACGACGCCGACATTTAGGGTCACACCACTGGCTTTGCTAAGCGTCTTGGTGATCGAGCCCGTTCCGGTAAACAGGTTGCTCTGGTCCTCGGCTAGAACCAACATGTTGACGTTGGTTTGCACATTAGGATCTTCGCCGAGCGCGACAAAGTTATTGACTCCTACGATGTGCTCATCTTCAGAACCCAGTTTTCCGTCCTGGTTACTGTCTAGCGACAGGAGCCAAACGGGCTTCTTCAGAAACGAGAATCGCCCAGGGAAAAAGACATGCCCTCGACCGGTTGCTCCAGAGCTCAGCGTGATGAGCTGCGACAAGTCGCCGGTCAATTCGGCGTTTTCCGCTTCGGCCTGTGTGTGAGCCAGGCGATACGTCGATTCGCCGGTGACGTAAACAAAGTAACTCTCGCCGTCTTCGAGCCCACCAATCTCGGTATTGGCATCATCACCCTTGTGGTAGACCACTGCCTGACCGGAAACAAATCCGTGAAGTGTGGGGTGTGTGATCTCGCTATCGGAGACGCTGACATCACCGCCGAAGGGATCAACTCCCGGGTAGATCGTATGGTTCTGGCTTAGATCGTCCCCAATATCATCGAGATCTAGTTCGATGATGACAGGATCCGAAGCTGTTGCGTCGGCGTACGAAAGAGCCAGCTGGATGACCGTCCCGTCACTTCCTTCCGGAAGGACGGCAAAGTAGACCGTGCCGGTGTCCAAACCGCCGATGTCATCACCGCCACGACTGTCGTAGTAGATCGGGTCACCCGTTTCGAGTCCCAGGCCGTACGGCAACGAAATTGTGTTTTCCGTATCGCTGACTCGCCTGCGATCTTCATTGTCTGCATCGTAAAAGTGAGCCGGCCCGAACATTGGGACGGGCGATTGGAAATCGTTGGAAGTCCCGTCGAGGGTTTCGAAATTGAGGGGAATCTCGACCGTACCACTGTCGTCGAGTGTGATACTCGCGGCGGGCGAAATCTTTGAAATCGTCCGGTTATCGACGAAGCTTGTTGAGAAGATTCCATTGAATCCACCCGACTTCCTCGCGCCGAAATTGTTGTTGCCGGTGTTGGCGAGTCCATCTGACAGACTCCCTTGAATCCCGATGTTGATGACGCGCCCGTGATTGTTCGCCAGCACGAGCAAGCTCGACGCTTCAATCTCAGCCAGCGGATTAATGCGGGCAGTTGTGTCGTTTACATACCCCGTAGCCATGAAGGCAGCGCCAATCGTCCGACCCTTACTGGCGTTAAAGGGTATGAGCGGCGAGCCAACGAAGTTGATTGTGTCGTTCGCCGTATCTGAAATCACACTCAGATCGCCTCCGACCGTAACCCTCGCACCATCACCGATGTAAACATAGTTATGAGTGTCACCAATCAGCACATTGGTCATGATGCCAATGGCTTCGGTTTGTGCACCTGCGATCGCCTCGGCCCACGAACTGAAGAAACCGTTCTGGATACCCAAGTTGTAGTTGAACTTATCTGTGTAAGTCGTGATGCGGGCTGGGTTCTCAAAGTCGTCTGCGCGGGTATCCCAAATAAATTGGGGGTCGTAAGGAATGCTAGATTCCGAGACAATCGTCATGTCTTGACCGACGCTGACGTTCGCGTTGTTACCAACATAAACATCGACATCGTTCTGAAAGTAACCGACTGTAAACGCACCGGCATAGCCGGTTTCACGTTGGCTATAGGTACCCGGTCCAGCCCCCGCCAAGGTGTCATTCGAACTGTTGAGAAACGCGATCGCACTCGTTTCTGGAAACTCTTCCACATGACCACGGAGCGACAAGTCGCCTCCTACGGTAACACTTGCACCGGGACCAATTCGGACCTCGACATCGTTGATACCGATACCGACATTCAGCGCCGCAGAAAGATCGCGCTGGTTTGGCTGTTGCCCACCGCCAAGCCCCAGATTTTGCCCAATGTTGGCCACGTTTCGGCGGAATCCAGAATCCGCACCCGCGACGGTAGCTCCACCAAAGATGCTGTTGTAGCCGCCCGAAAAGGCTCTCAGGATGCCACCCGCTTTGGTCTGTTGCAGCCGACCAGCCAACTGCCCCGTACCAACAGTGCTGGTTGCATTGAAGTCATTCTTGAGTGTTTCCAAATCGCCGCTGACGGACATGTCACCGCCTGTGACAACAGTCCCATCGATCAATGCTTCCAGATTGGCTTCGTGGATGGCCACATTGAGCGCAACGCCGAGAGTTCCATCTGCGTAGGCGGCCGCGTTGGCTTGCGTGTTGTGTTCGCGTGTTCCCTCGACGTCGATCGTCAGATCGTTTCCAACATCAAGCGTCGAATCTGCTGACAAATTGGCCTTCGAAATCAAATCGGAGTACGAGCCGGCAGCGGTGATGTTAATGTCCTCCGCCGTCGTACTGGTACCGACCAGATTTTGCGTCGCGACGATGCTGAGGTCTGAATCGGCCAAAGTTGAAATACTTAAATCGCCAGTCGCACGAATGCTGGATCCGTTGGTAATGTCAATCGACGCATGAGGCTGGGAGACTCCGACAGCGACCGCTGCTATCACCGTAAGCACCTGAGCCTCTGCGTCGGATGCGGCAAAGGACGAGAGCGTGATGTTGTCGCCTGTGATAATCGTGTTGTTGATATCCAAGTCGGCTTCA
>DNPC01000300.1 GCA_003501565.1 Planctomycetaceae bacterium
CGCGCAATGACAAGTAATTTGATCGGAGCCAGTGCCAACGCAGATTTCGCAAGCTCCGCAGCATCGCGATTGCCGTCCGTAACGCCCGGCGTATCCAGCAGGGTGTATGATCGTCCGATGTCAACCATTTTATCGGTGGCAATAGCGACGTACCGCTCGTGTTGCTCGTTGATCTGTGACGGTGGTTTAGGGCCGATCCAAGTCAGATCTAGAGTTGCATCGGATTGCAAATCACCGCTCGGTAAACTCATGCTGATCTGTGGGTCCTTGAGAAACTGCCGGACCACCCAAGTCTTCCCTTGGCCTTTGGCACCAACCACGGCGATCAACAAGGCATCGAAGTGGCGTCCGAGCGACACGTGCTCAAGGTCGGTTTCATATTGCTTACACGCAGATTCGATCTGGGGTAGAAGATGACTTTCGTCACCAAACGTGGTCGCAACTGCGGAATAGATGCGGCGTGTTAGTCCACTGCCGCTGCTCGGTCGTGATGAATTACTCATGGATCTATCCGTTCGGCCAAGCGGCGGAGGGCTGCGGCCAGTTCAGGTTCGGGCTGCCAGATCGCTACAGGCGGAGATATACTGCGCTGTATCGGAATGTCGCTAGTCACCAGTTGACGACTGTCGACGCGACCACCGGTGGTTGCGAATTCGATTCGAGGAAGTTGTGGGCCGGAAGGTCGTGGAAAGCCCAGTGAGTCGCATAAAAGAGCGAAGAGATTACATAATTGACGCCACGGAGTTTCACGATGGACAATGTCCAAAACCTCGTTCCCCGAACCAATCGGCGGGAGTAACGCCGCCAAGCCTGCAGCAGCTAAGAGTTCTTTCGCGGATGCGAAGACCAGGACCGCAGAGCCGCCAGCATCAAAGGGTATCAGGATGACAGCCAGAAATGGGGCGGTTACCATCGCGAGCGGTTGCGCACCCTTCCACAGCTTTTGACGCAAGGTCATGTTTTTCCATATTTCGCGTGACCATTCATCGAGCTTGTCGTCGTCGAGTTGTGTCGTATCATGTTGCTTGAAGTTGTTAAACGCTAATTCGCAGGCGGGCTGCAGAGAGCCTTCAGGGCAATCGCTGAAGACACCCGCTTGATCCCAACTGCGAATCGCTTCACTCATTCGCGCTGGCGTCACGATTTCTGCGGCGCCTGACTTTAATCGCCGAGCGAGCTGTTTGACGTTGCGACCTGCGGTCCCCAAGATCTTCAAACTGGACGCGGCATCGACGACCTTTTGTTGAAAGGATCGTGCAAATTTATCGATTCTTAGACTGGCACGCATCCACGCCGGAGCGGTGCGTTGCAAACTATCGGCGATTTGGCTTACGATCGCGGGCGACGTCTGTAGTCGCAGCTGAGAGACACCGCCGTCACTACTTCGATCAGACATGAAGTCGTGTGCAGCATTGCCGATTGCGTTCCATCCCACGCTGCAGGTTGCCGCATTGCGATTGGAAGATTCATCCAGCCATGCTGAAATGCGGGATGCGTGCTCTTTTAATTGCATCCAAAGACTGCGACTGCTTTCCCGGACTAGGCGCCCTGCATCCAGATGCTGCGAAAGATCTTGCAAGTACTCAACGCTTCCGGCGGCGTTTCTACGGAAAAATATTGGGTGTTCTTCGTCAGGAGTTCCGCGCACCAAAGTTGACGGGTATTGGGGAATAAGATTCTTGGTACGCGAACTGCGGTAGTCGTAGGCGACGTACGTTGCATCGATGCCAAAACGATCAGCGAGTTGTTTGGTTTCTTGGACAACCGTATCGAAACTATAGCGGGCTTTCACGCGATTGATTGCGAAGATTCGAGCAACTCCAGGCATCGTCTCACGCAAAAGCTGAAGCAGGCTCACAAACCGGTCGTCGTGCAAATCTGCGATTCGCCCAACAGTGATAAAGGCTGAGCAAAGCCGACCAATTGCCGCCAATTGCTGGTGTCGCGAGGATGGTAAGTCATCAGAGGTTACAGTGCTTGATTGAAACCCACTTTGCAGATCTGGGCAGTCTAGAAGTCCGAGCTCAAGTGAGTCCAGGCCCGTATCAAAGGCCAGGAGGGGAGCCAATGAACTCGTCGCAGCACCGGTGTACTGTTTTGCTGCTTCGGCTGGATCGCTCGAAAGCGTATCAGGCGGTGTCCCGAACAGCTCGGCTATCAGGTTACGGACGACGTCTAGCAGCTCTTCTTCCTCACGCCACCGCGTCGGCAACCAAAGGACGAAACGGTGTGTTCCAGAGTTGTTTCCGGCCCCGCGAGGAACGAGCTGTCTACTTGCAGGGGATAAGAATGTGGCCAGCAGACTACTTTTACCGGCGTTTAGCATGCCTGTGATGCCAACAATCGGCGCCCGGCTGGTCACGCAGAAGTGTTCCAGTTGGCGCAAAACATTCGCAAGTTCGAACAGTGCAGATGGTTGAGCGTGTGTCTCGCGATCATTGCGAGCATCCTCGCTTTCAGGTTGCGTAACCAGATCGAGTAGGCTTTTTCTCTGTGTGGGATCTGTTGCCAGAACCATGCCGCCAGGTGGTGCAGCCTGACTGATCAGCGCGTGGATGTCTTTCCAAATTCCGTCGTCTTGCTGTACCAGATTCGATCGCATGGAAGTACTCAACGACTACGCTGTTAGCGCGTTGTCACACATCCTTCGTCTGCAAACGGCAGACTTAGGAACGAGCGGTTGGGGAGTTGCTGCTGGTCGGACAAGGATGAGTTCACAACAGGTTGGCCGACTCCGAGGTGCTATGCTAGTGCCAAGTCGAGGAGGCCATGAAGGACTAAGTGCGGCAACTCTATTTTAGGATCTTCGAGCAAATGGAATAGGTGCGGGCCATCGCCGCCGCTGACGACAACGGAGGCATCTGGGTAAGCCTGGCGGTAGCGCCG
>DNPC01000567.1 GCA_003501565.1 Planctomycetaceae bacterium
CTATGCGAAAATCTTGCATTGAACATCAGCCGCGGGGCGTTAGCCCCGGTTGTTGGGGTGGGAACCGCGGCTAACTCCGATCGGCTAATGGGTTTTCGGATAGGTTCTAAGTGACACGAGCTCCATCGGTCCTGCATCGTGCCCAGTGGACTCACGCGCGGAAACGCTGCGGGCACCTACGCTACGTACCAATCGTATGAAGTCATACGCCTGAGCGGCTAGCTCACACAGTCTGCCGCTTGTTGCCGGTCGTGCCAGAGCGTTGCTCGGCAGAAAACCGCCCTTAACCGTCGACAGTTAGTGAAGCGGTTTTGTCCGTATTCCTACGCAGGCAGCATAGACTCTACAATATGTCCATCAAAAATGGACGCACGCGGAAAATTCAACCTGAATTGAGACTTTCGAAATGACAAAATGCCGGTTTGGGATTCTGGGCACAGCCGCTATTGCTCGAAAAAATTGGAAGGCAATGCACCTGAGCGGCAATTCGACTCTTGTCGCGGTTGCGAGTCGTAACGCAGAATCAGCAGGCAGGTTCATTGATGAATGCATGGCACAAGTACCTCTGGCTGAGCGACCGGAGCCTGTCGGGTCCTATCAAGCGCTGCTAGAGCGTGACGACGTCGATGCGGTCTACATTCCACTGCCAACTGCGTTGCGGCATGAATGGGTCGTCAAAGCAGCCGAAGCTGGCAAACATGTTCTCGGAGAAAAGCCAGCTGCGCTCAACGCGCAACAGGTGGAGGAGATGCTAGCGGCCTGCAAAAGCAATAATGTGCAGTACATGGATGGCGTAATGTTCATGCATAGCCGCCGTCTACCGTTGGTCCGAGAGTTAGTTCGTGACGGTGCGGTCGGTCGCTTGCGGCGAATGAGTTCGCAGTTCTCATTTGCTGGCGATGAAGAATTCAGGCAAAGCAACATAAGAACGAATAACCATCTTGAGCCGTACGGTTGCCTGGGTGACCTCGGTTGGTATTGCTCAAGGTATTTTCTGTGGGTGATGGAAGGGCGTATGCCGATTGAGGTTTCAGCTACGATGCTGACTGGATTGCAGGGCGCCGGCGGAGATGAGCCCGTACCGGGAGAGTTCTCCGCGAATCTGATTTTTCCAGATGGTGTATCCGCTGCGTTTTATTGTTCGTTCGTAACTGAGAACCAGCAGTGGGTTCACCTAAGTGGTGACCAAGGCTATCTGCGGACGGATGATTTTGTGTTGCCCTATCACGGTCCAGAGGTCGCCGTCGTGGTTGGCAAAGATAAGTTTTCCGCAGACAACTGCGAATTTCACATGGAGAACCATCTCACTCGCCACGCAGTCGACGAATACGACGCTAATCACACCTCTGCTCAAGAGGTCAACATGATTCGTAGCTTTTCCGAGATGGTGACATCCGGCAAGCTCGAGCCCGCCTGGCCAGAATGGACTCTGAAGACCCAGCGGATTTTGGACGCGTGCTTTCAGAGTTCCCAGGCCGGTGGACAGGCGATCTCACTCTAATCAGGTCACAAGCAAAAGCCTGCGTCACGAGGAATGCGTTCGCAAATCGTAGCTGGTCGCTTGAGAGGCTAGCCGCCGGACTAACGGTTTACGAAACGCTGAAGGCCCTCGAGGGCAGTCGCCGGGTCGCGAACAATGGGTGCAACTACGATGAACAGTAATAGCAGCCCACCGATCAAGAGTGGAAGGCCAGCCGCTGATGGAGGACAACGCAGCTGAGCGGTTTGCTTTACGACGGCCCTCTCCAGCTTGATCCAGGCGGCCAGATCCTGCAGTAGGCCGAAATGGACAACCTGTTGAACCCGAGTGGAGGCTGTTGGTTCTAGCGCAAGTTGCATCGTCGTGCTGGGAAGCGAGAGGACATCGCCATCCCAATAAGCGTTCGGATCGATTGACTTTGCCGCGACTTCCAGCGCGTTTCGGAATTCGCTCGCATTCAAGCCATACGCGATCAGGCGAGGTTTACTGGCCAGCATTAGAAGAAGTATTGCCAGGCCGTACAGGATCAACAGTGCGAGCCAGACCCAGTGATGATACTGGGCTGCTGCCTGAGCCGGGAAAAACAGCTGTACAGGTCCAATCATCACCAGCCCCAAGGAAGCCAAGCCGAGAGCGACGATGTCGCGCCAGCCCGTCGTTACCAAGGGCTTGTTTCGCATGCGCAGCGCTCCGATCAACAACAAATAGATGGAGATCGGCACGAAGGCTATCGCTGTGTGAATCGTAGACATTGAGCAGAATGTTGTAACTTGAATTGACTATTATTTCGGCTGCGGCTCTGCCGCTGTTGCTCTGCGAAACGTGGTTCGCGAAGCCCGATTGGTTATAGAGTGTATCCGATCAGCCAGTTTTGGGGCCGAAGGACATGTTTGCAGGGGAATCTTGCTTCCGTAGGCGCTCGACTGGCGATTCAGCTTCTTCGCTTACAGGTCGATCCAGATCTGTCGCGAGCAACCCGTCGTGACCGATGATTGGAACTCCACCGGGCGTGACACTCACGCAAATAGTTGAGACTTGGGGCAGGTGAGACTGGGAGCAGGTGAGACTGGGAGCGGGCAGGCCTGAGCCGTTCATGCCGCACTAGCCCTTTAAGCGCTCGCGAAATGCCTTCAGGAGTCGGCTTTGAAAACGGTAGGGATTCCAAGCAGCCACAACGGTTCGGAATGGCTTTTTCCCAGAGAACGATCGGTAGACACGCCGTTCACTTTGATCCAGGCGACGTGCCATCGCGGGAACCATGGAGATTCCATGGGACAATGCAACCAGTTCTTGGACCATCGCAAGCTGGCTGGTTCGCTCCACCGCAACGGGTTGAAACGATTTCTCTCGGCAAATCGTCGAGATGTTGTCCGATAGACAATGCGCCTCGTTCAGCAGAACAAAGGGGTGAGGTTCGACGTCGCTAATACGCAGCGTTACCTTCGTTGCCAGCGGATGATCGGGAGGCACTACCAGCAGGAGCTCTTCTTCCAGCAGAATTTCGACTTCCAAGTATTTAGCAGGCAGCGGCAATGCCAGAATTGCTAAGTCAATCTCCCCTTGGCGACAGCTCTTTACAAGCTCCTCCGTCGTTGCCTCTTGAACAATCACTGTCGCATCCGGAAAGTCAAACGAAAATCGTTTGAGGACTTCGGGCAGAAAATAAGGCGCAATTGTCGGGATTGCCCCAACGCGAATTCGACCGCTTCTCCCGTCGTCGGTTATCTCAGCTTTTGTGTCGTCAAGGATTGCCAAAACCTGTTGTGCTCGAGCATGAAGCAATGCTCCGGCCTCGGTGAGGGCAAGTTTCCGTGATTTGCGTTCAAGTACCGGCTGGCCTAGTTCGTCCTCAAGTTTTTGAATTGATCGACTGAGTGCTGGCTGCGAAATCAACAGATCTTCAGCGGCACGCGTGAAGTTCAATCGCTGTGCCACGGCGATAAAGTAGCGGAGCTGATCGATTTCCATGTACTTACAGATCCAATGGAGCAACTTTGTGTTAGTGATTCACAAGAGCTCGTTCCTGACGCGCGGACAATCGCGAGGAAGGATGGGAACATGTAGCTCTGTTAGAACTTGGTTGGCAAAATTCGTTGCCGAGTCCGTAATGCAAGTACGGACTAAGCGATCTCTTCCGGAAAGCCGTCCGTGCTAGCTTTCGGGGGCGGTTGATTTTCGTGTTCGTCTACCGGGATCAAGGCGATAACGTTGTCACCGGGTGCGGGCTCAAGCTCGGCTGACGGAGTCCGCAAGCGGAGCTTTCGCTCCTTGGTCAGAAGCACTAGCACGATAGCATTCTCACCATGCATTTCGCGAAAGTTGTCAATCGTGAACGAGTCGGTCAAAGGAGTCGCCTTGATGGCCGCACCGCTGGCTACTTGCTGTTCTAGTCGCGCAAAATCAATGTCGGCAGCAAACAATGTTCTTCCGCGGCGATTTTCCGGGATGCTCTCCCATCGACCATGTTGCTTTCCTCCCTTGGCGATTTGGAACACTCCGGCTCGGCTGAACAAGTGCATGTATTCCATAGACGCCAGCGTGTTGACTTCTTCGCTAGGAGTGCAAGCCAAGAAGTAGCCGATGCCTGATAGATCGAGCTCTTCTTGGATATGTTCGCTTAGGACATTCCCACACTTGGCTGACAATCCGTCTAGTCGCGCCGCGGTGACGTTGCCGAAGTTCGTGTCAATCAACTCAACGCGTAAGTTGAGGCTTTGAAGAACCAATGCGAACTGGCGGACAAATTTCGAGGCTCCGCCAAATAGAACGCCTTGCGGATTGGCGTCGGATAACTCCAGCCGTCTTGCGAGTGGTGCGGCGCCTAGCCCGCAAATTAACACCGTACCTAGGATCGTCAAAAAAGTAACCGGAACTAGCAAGTCAGCTTTTGCGAAGGCATCCACCGAACTCTCTGGTGTATGGCCGATCGAGGCTAGCTTCAGTCCAAAAACACTCGCTACGGAAGCAGCCACGATACCACGTGGTGCAACCAATCCCACGAACAGCCGTTCATTGAAATTCCATTTGCAGCCAATCGTTCCGATGAAAACGCTGATTGGACGGATGAGAAATACAAGCGTCAATACAAATGGAATTCCGGCCCAACCAATCTCGATCAAGCTGCTGATCTGTAGTCGCGACCCCAGAATAATAAATAAGCAGCTAATCAGTAGAACACGCAGGTGCTCCTTGAATTCCAAGACGTGCTCAACGCTGATAAGCTTCTGATTGGCCAAGCAAATTCCAAGGATGGTGACGGTGATCAAGCCAGATTCTTCACGCAACCAATTGCTACCCCAAAACGCGATGAGCGCGACCACCAGAAAGAACACTCCGTGTAAGAAATCCGGAACCCAGTAGCGCTTGAGGGAAATTACGAGAAAGGCCGCGGCAATGCAGCCTATCGTTAGGCCGATAGCAAGGGTTTGCACCACCATGAGAGCCACTTCACCCGGTGGCATGGTTTCGGAGTGCCCGACGACTTCAAATACCAGTACAGCGGCGACGGCGCCAACTGGGTCGATCAAAATGCCCTCCCACTGCAGTATCGACGCAGTCGCTCGGTTCGGGCGTATTTGTCGAAGTAGTGGACCGACCACCGTCGGTCCGGTGACCATCAAAATGGCTCCCAGTAACCATGCTAGTGGCCAGCTGAAGCCCAGCATGTAATGACTGGCAACGGCGGTTAGAACCCAAGTGACGAACGACGACAATGTAATCAGTCGGAATACGACGCCGGCTGCCGAACCGAGTGAATTCCAACGCAGGGTCAGCCCGCCCTCGAACAGGATGACTGCAACGCTCAAGCTGACTATTGGAAAAAGGAGTTTGGGCGTAAGCGAGTCATCGTCAGTTGCCGTCAGCTGACTGATTACGGCATCGGGCGAAATCCAAACTCCTAGGCATACGCCAAATCCGAGCAACAGCAGAATGCTTGGCACTTGTAGTCGCCATGCCAGCCATTGGGCGCCAATCCCGAGGCCAAGGACCAGGATCAGGAAGAAAGGAAATAGGTTCTCGGTCAAAGTTGAATTCGCTTGTTCAATGGGCTTAGGCTGAATCTTGGATGATTCAGCGGTTCTACAGGCGGTGCGAGAACAGAACGCTGGCAGCTCGTGGTCACAGCGTTGGGTGTTGCTTAATCTCGATGCGGCCGGTTCATAGCGTAAGCCAAGCCTGTTGGTACGGATAGTTGGATCATGAGGACGCTATCGAAAAATAGGCTGGGGCAAGCTGCAAGTTTGGTTCCGATAGGGCAGATAGCCACACCGCCAGCTGGATAGGCTTAGCGATGTGGTACGTTTCCATGCCCATTCCAATCGTGCGGCTCGATGCTCCACCATTTGCCGCGAGACGACTTGCCGCGACACCACGGGAAATCATGCGATGAATCATGCGATAAACACAGTGCAGGCATCGGGAAACCCTAGCATCGGACAGGTGCAAATTCCAAAAAATACACCGAGCAATGAAACTGGGCAGTCTCCCGAGTTAGCTCGGCTGGATGGCGATGCCGTCGCGCGAGTCGACGCTGTACTGGCCAACGCAGATGAACTGGTTCGCAGCGCGCTGCGCCCCGACACGTCCGCGGTAACCGTCGTTATCCCAGTCTACAACGAGCCTGAGACCGTCGTCAGTGTGGTCCAGAAGGTCCGTGAATTACCTGTTAGCAAACAGGTTGTTGTCGTCAACGATGGCAGCACCGATGATACGGCCTATAGCCTTAAGCAGCTTGAGCAGTACGACGACGTGCTAGTGCTGGAGCATCCACAGAATCGTGGCAAAGGTGCGGCACTGCAGACTGGCTTTGCGGCCGCGACCGGCGACGTCGTTATTATCCAAGACGCAGATCTAGAATACGACCCAGCAGATATCTTGAAAGTTATCGAGCCCGTTACCGAAGGCCGGTGCAGCGTGGCGTTTGGTTCGCGTTACTTAGATAATCCAGAGCAAGACCCATCGGCTCTCCATCGACTTGGCAATCAAGCTCTGACATTTCTTTCCAATCTTATGACCGGCTACAAGCTTTCAGATATGGAGACGTGTTACAAGTGCTTTGATCGAAAAGTGCTTCAGCAGGTCCAAATTGAGCAATCGCGTTTTGGCTTTGAACCTGAAATCACCGCCAAGCTAGCTCGGCTCGGCGTCAAGATCGAAGAGGTCGGCGTCAGCTACCAAAGCCGTTCAAAGGCCGAAGGCAAGAAAATCGGCTGGCGAGATCTCGTCAATGCACTCTACTGCATCGTCCGTTATCGATTCACGTGGGGTAAATAGTACGTCGTAGGCGCACCAAACGGTCCTGTGCAACTTAAAGCACAGACTGCCAAAAACGTTTCAGCTGCGTGTAGACGTTCTCTGGCCACGGGTAGTTGTGCGGGAGGTTGTCGAGGTCTAGAAACTCGGCTTCATTGCCGCTGAGCGACTGGTGAAGTTGCTGGCCAAATCGAAACGGAACTACCTCATCGTTGCGACCGTGCACCTGAAACACCGGGCCAGAATAGCCCTGAATTCGAGCCGCCGAAGGGTAGCGATTGCGAAGCATGAGTCGTACCGGAAGCCAGGGAAAGCGGCTACTGGCTACGTTTACCATCGAGTCGAAAGTGCGGTCGAGAATCAGCAAGTTGCAATCACCGGTGGCGGCTAGGTGAATTGCGACGGCACCGCCGATTGAACGTCCCCAAAGGACGGTTTTGTGCTCAGGGGCAGCCTTGTGTTTCTCAGCCAGCCATCCATAAATCGCTTCTGCATCCCGCAGGATGCCCTCTTCGCCTGGGCTGCCCTGGCTCTTCCCGTACCCACGGTAGTCAAACACTAGCACGTTGACCCCGAACCGCTCCTGCAACTCAAGGACGTCATCGGCAAGCCAAGCTACATGTTCTCCGTTGCCATGGCAAAACAAAACCGTGGTGTTTGCGCCGGGTAGAGGGCAGTACCAGCCGTGCACTTGATTTCCGTCACTAGCGCTCGCGAAGACATCTTCGTAGGCAAAATCAGTTGGTTCCCAATCTCCATCAGCTGGATTTGGGGCCGGGTACATCAGCGTAGATTCGAGCAGTGCAAACACAATTACGATTCCAACGTAGAGCAGCGCGATTGTGAGCAGTAGCTTACCAAGGCGTTGCATCGAAGTTGCCTTATGCTTGTAGAGGACGCTTAAGATCTCCCAAGCGTACCCTGTCCCGACGATTCTAAGAGATCTTCGTTCTTCGCGGGGCAAGGATGTTCGTCAACGCTAGCCTAGATCATCCAATGCCGATGCGATTTTCTGCACCGTGTTGAAATTCCGTGACGTCGCCAAATTGGATGTTTTCTTTTCGATGAGCGCTGCGGTGATCTTGGAGTGTCGAAAACCGTGCGGGCAGTGCTGGTAAAGGACTTGTCTGGATGCTTGGATTTGTTCGTCTTTGGAAAGATGCTCGCTGAGTGCAGCCAGTTGCGATTTTGTCAATCGCGACTGAAGAATCGTTGCCGCCGTGAACTTGGGGTCGCAGTCCACGAAAGGATTGTCGGCGATAATCTTTTGCCAACTTTGACCACTAACGGCAAGGCAATCGAGTTGGATTCTCGACTGCTTTTTGATCAGCTGCGCGGCCTGATCGGCGGCACAGCTGGGTTTGAGCTGCGTTCGGCAAACGATATTGCCGCTTTGTAGCAGCGTGCTAACGTCTTCGAAATCCGGTGTTAGCAGAGCCTTGCGAACATCTGCCATCGGTAGCTTGTTCTTTCCACCGACGTTAACGGCGCGAAGCAGCAGTACCACGAGCTTCGTTGTGCGATTTCCCTTCTGAGTTACCTTCGGGATCGGCTCATGTTCGGCGAGGCTCTCTAGTAGCTTTTGCAGGCGTCGGGCACGTGTCGCATCTTGCTTGGCTGTTTGTAGTCCTACGAGTGCCGAAAAGCGCTCGGACGCCGATAGCCGAGCGAACGCGGAACCGACTTTGGGATTTGCCTTCAGCTTCGCAGCGAGGTCTGCGGGAACTTGAATCGTCGCGGGGGAATCATAGGCAGCGTCCCAGCGCCCGTCTTGCTTTGCCGCCTGAACTTCGGCAAGACCTGATGGCTTCATCCGATTTTGCTCGATGAGTTCTTCCGCGATACCACGATTGATTTTCGACCAAGTGCTCCGGGGACGGCGGTGCGAGAACTTTCTGACGCAAAATTCATCGCTGTATTTGTTGATAAGTCCGTCGATCCAGCCGTAAGACAAAGCCGTTTCGCGAGCCTGTTCGTAAGTGATGCTCTTTTGACCGCTGTTCTTTTTTGCAAACATCAGCCAAATGCTGTCGGAGCTCCCGCAATAGCGTTTCAACCATGTGTCCCAGCTCTTCTGTGTTTTGAACCAATACACTGCGAGGTCTTTGTGGGAGTCAGGTTGTTTTGACATCAGTTGCTCCCGGTATGAAAAAAGGCCAAGCGCATAAATCGCTTGGCCTGAATTCTAGTCGGTTTGCTCTCTTGTTCGTAGAGAGGCTTCGTGCCGTGAGAGTTCATCCCTCAGTCCACGGGCACTAGTTCTGGTTCCTTTGCGTTTCGTCAGTTCTGGAACCGCGGCTAACGCCGTGCGGCTGCTAGAACGAGATTCGCAAGTTTCCAAGACGAATCGTGGGTCCGGCAGGTCGTCCTCGGAAGTTGCCTGGTACCGCAGGCGCTCCAGCTTGTCGGCTCAATATCTGAGCGGCTAGCGGAGGAATTGGTGCAGGAGGTACCGGCGGGCGGAAGCTGCTTCGCGAGTGGATCTCGACACGCTGGGTGTGCCCAGAGAGTTGTCCTCTGGGTGCCCGTCCATAAGGAGCGTAGCCGCTGCTGTATATGTTCGTTTGAACGTGGCCATGCGGGTGGACCTGTGTCAGTGTCTGCGAAAGCGCGACGGGGCAGGCTTCGCCTTGAGCCTGGCCGTACAGTTCAACTTCGATGCGAACAAGCAACGGGAATGCCTCGTGCAGAATGACCTGTTCCATGTGGTCCAGCAGCGCTTGATCCTGAGGGCAAACGCCAGTGACTGCTTGGTTGTTCACCAATCCGTAGAAGCGTTCCAAGAGCGATCGCACTGACGTGATGTCTTGACGCAAGATCGTCTCGGTGTGGTAGCTGTAGGACCCTGTCGCGGCCGCCGAGGCCAGCATCTGGTGCATATGCTGCTTGAGGTTGTCCAGCCGCCGGATATACAACTTGATACCAGCCGAGTTGTGGTAGCCTGCCGAAAGTTGATGAGCGTCGGAGTGCAAGTGCGTGCAAACCAGTGACATTTCACCAACCAGATTGGTCAGCCTGGCGACATCGCATTCGTGCCGTGGCGACAGCACTTGGCGTTGAACCGGTTGGGAAATTCTGGCTGAGGCGTGAATTCCCGATACCGCGTGCTGCGAAGGGAAAGTCGGTGGGAACGGGAATTGCGCGAGGCCCGGGGATACCACAGTCAATGTGATTAAGGCCGCTGTCGGTGCGATGAGTCGCTTCATGGCTCACTCCTTGAAGAGGGGGGTAGGTTGTGCCTCTCAAGAATGCGAACCGTGTGCCAAACCACAAAACAGGCAAAATAGCTGGGTTTTTGGGCGTTTCTGATCTCCTGTGATGTCAAATTGTAGCCACGCCGAAAGAAAGATGTCGAAGTGACCTCTTAGGCGTGTAGCCAAATTAAATGAATGGTTGCGTTATGGAAGAGGGGTGAGGGTGAGCGTGTACCGGGTGTCTCCAGGCAGGAGCGGGGATGCTTTGCCTGCGGCCCAGTCGCTGAAGCCAGTTCGGTAATGCGGAGAATAGGGGTGGCCAGATTGTCCGCCTGGTTGGTGGTAGATCCCCTGTTCTTCGTGCCCTGGGGATACGACCATCCGTTGTGAAGCGCCGAAAGCGGGTGACTGAACAAGCGGCATGTGCGAATCGCCGGACAGTGGGAGTTTCGGCATGTCTAACCACCGTGACAGCAGCGGCAAGGAGTTTGAAAGTGGGTGTTGAATACGCGACTGATTCCGCGAACCCCAAGTTGCGTCGGATAGAGGGCCGTCCTGTGTTAATACTCGCTGCGTAGATTTGGCTGCTTCGACCAACAACGCATTCCAGCTCTCGAATTCTGGGGGTAACCAGTGCATCGGTCGTTCTTCCAGCAGGTCCCAGAGTGCGTCCTCGAAATTAAGTCGAACGTAGGCCCCTTCAAAACCTGCAGCTCGAAAAAATGCACCGCGTTGTTCGATCGCGACATCTCGTTCACCACTACCTTGACCAAACATGATTGCGTGAACGTTCAATCGGAAACTGCGGACAACTCGATATCCAACCGATCCAGCGCTCGCCGTAGCGTCCCAGTTCGTGGAATAGTTGACGAAGTCCTCCGAGAATTCCTCATCAATGCCGAGAACCGAAACCAGTAACTCTTGCCAGCGGGTCAGAAAACGAGCTTCATGGTCCCGCTGAATCGCAAGCATGTCGGATTCGTCAAACGCATCTTTTTCGAACAACCGCGCGCGGACCTGATGCGCACGGCCACCATGATCAAAAGCAAAGTCGCCGATTCGGTTCATGGCAGCACCACCGACGATTCGATTGTTGGCCGTCCATACGCGTCCATCTGATCCTAGTTTTACTAGTGGCTGTTCCTCTTTCGGCAGATATCCTTGCCAGGCACCGCCCTCGGACCAGTCTTGCGGCGTGCGCGGTGGACGAATGTCGCTGCGGCTTGGGATTGGGCCAGACAACGTCCAGCCGACATCTCCGGCGCTATCGGCGACAACTAAGTTCAAGTGGGGTGGGCCCGCCTGCGCACCAATCGCCAAAGCAGCATTGGTATCCTCAGCAGATTCCAGATCGAACAATCGCGAGTTTTGGGTGGTTGGATCATTTCCGACCCATCGATGCACGAACCGTTTGTCCTCTTCTTGGTGAATGACGGGGCCCCAGATCGTCCACTCAAACTCGAATTCTTGCTCGGTCCCACCAACGCGAATTACTTCTGAGACACGCTTTAGCTCCCGGGGGCCGTCGGGGGTTACATAGGTCTCCAAGCCAGCTTCAGTTTTCGGCCCCGGCACAAGTTCCACGATATCCCCGAAGTCTCCATGGCTGTTGGTCAGCCCCCAGGCAACGCTACCATTTGAGCCTTCGATCAACCCCGGCAAGCCAGGTAAGGTCACGCCTACGAGACGACGCACCTTTCCGTCCAGGCATGGCGTCTTCAGGCAGGCCCGGTACCAAATGGCAGGCACACGGAGGCCCAGGTGCATGTCGGAGGCAAGAATCGCACTTCCGCTTGCACTAAGATCGCCACCGACCGCCCAGTTATTACTGCCAACCAAATTCTGTTCAGCAAACTGTGACGTGGGGTTGGCAAGCAGCGACCATGGATGCTGGTATTTCGATGCAACATGTTGCTCTTTGTCGTTGCCGTGACGTTGTAGGAGAGCCGTTTGAGGATTCTTGAGAAGCTCACGTAGAGACCAAATTTCTGATCCTGGCAGTGGCGGTGGTTCAATGGTGGAATCGTCCAGTGCTGCATCCCACTGCGAACCTGTCCGCAGCATGAACTCAAACACCTCGGAGGGAAGCTGCTGGTGTAATTTGCCAAGATGCACTTCCTCCATGCCGTCCTTTGACTGTAAGTCTGTCAACATCGTTTGCATGACATGAATGGAATCTTCAGCCGTCCAGGTGGCTGGCTCTGCGCGTAACAGTGTGTATTCAAATGGTGCGGCCCCGAGTTGGTTGAGCCCTTCGTTCACGCCGCGTGCATAGGCCTCGAACATCGATCGGTGAGCTGGCGTCATCTCCGCGACAGTGCTTCGCGCGATGCTGGCAAAGCGGTGCCGACGGAACGACTGATCGACGGCGATCGTTGCGCTGCCAATTAGTTCACTCAGTCGCCCGCTTGAGACTCGCCGGAGCATATCCATTTGAAAGAACCGCTCTTGAGCGTGTACGAAGCCAAGTCCATAAGCGGTATCCTCCCGGGACTGCCCAGTGATGGTCGGAACTCCTGCGGCGTCCCGTGCGATTTCCACTTCCGCGCTCAATCCATCGACTTGTAGGGTTCCATCGAGCGTGGGCAAACTGGCGGAAATTCGCCAGTGCAACATCGACCCGAACACGATCAAACAGATCAGCGTGCAGCCAACTGCCCATAGGATCAGCTTTTTCCAATTCAGACGCCGACGTTTGCTGGTCGATTGTGACACTTGAATTCTTTCGCTGAGAATTGAGGTAGCCGAGAGCCGTCCCGATGAGCGATAGCGAAACTAGTTGTTTTGATTAAAGCATGCGACTTATGGCAGTCGCCTGGAACGCGTTGCTTATTCTAGGCTGAAACCAATCGAAGATCTGGTGTGATCGGTCGGCAAAACGTCCAATCCCAAGCGTTTGCGTGTAGCAACGCGACGGCTTGATACCGCTGATGATAGGCGATTCTATGGAAGGACGCACAATGCGTCCACGTAATGATGCAGCAAGTATTTGTGCAGGGCACGCGGCGACATCAATGACTCTTCATTAAACGCGGGAGATCGTGTCGCTATTGGGGATGCTGTGCCTACGATTTAGAGGTTCTAGCCACGGTCGCTTCGATGGCTTTGAGCATCGCCCCGGCCTTGTTGAGCGTCTCCTGGTATTCGGCGCTAGGAACGCTGTCGGCAACGACGCCGGCTCCCGCTTGGATAAAGATGGAGTCTTCGGTAAACACGATTGTTCGCAAGGCAATACACGTATCCATGTTTCCGGAGTAATCGATGTACCCAACTGCTCCGGCGTAGGGGCCGCGACGATGCGGTTCGATTTCGTCGATGATCTCCATGGCCCTTACTTTCGGCGCGCCGCTAACCGTTCCGGCGGGCAGACAAGCTTTCATCGCATCCATCGCGTTCATCTCAGCTTTGAGCTTGCCTTGGACGTTTGAGCTGATATGCATGACATGGCTGTAGCGTTC
>DNPC01000035.1:0-3126 GCA_003501565.1 Planctomycetaceae bacterium
CGGCGGCCCGTCCGGTCAGTTTTCACTTGGACGTAATGCCAGTGTTGACTCGCACCGGCTGCAACACAGGATCGTGTCACGGTGCAGCCCGAGGAAAAGACGGGTTCCGTTTATCACTTTTCGGCTTTGATCCCGTTGGTGACTACCAACGCATCACGCGGGAAATTGGCATCAGGCGGATCAATTTGGCGTTACCCGAACAAAGCCTCGTTTACTTGAAAGGCATTGGCGGCGTACCGCATTCTGGCGGAAAGCGAATGGAGCCAGACGGCGAGTATGCTGACACTCTACTCACCTGGCTAAAGGATGGTGCCAAACTCGATACCGGTACTCCTCCCACTTGCACGAAGGTCGAATTGTTCCCTCCGCAAGCAGTGATGGAAGGCGAAGCCACTCAGCGACTCGTTGCTGTTGCCCATTACAGCGACGGCTCGACTCGCGATGTAACCTCACTGGCTGCCTTTACAACCAACAACGCTCGAACCGCGGAAGTGAGCGAGCTTGGTGCCGTCAAGGCTGGAGTCCGAGGCGAAGCTTTTGTGATGGCGCGTTTCGACACCCACACGGTCGGCTCGCAGATGTTAGCGTTGCCCGAGGCGCTCACCTACGACGCGCCTGAGATCAAAGGCAACTACATTGATACGTTTGTTGGCGAAAAACTCAACAAACTGCGGATTCTGCCTAGCGGTTTATGCACTGATGAAGAATTCCTGCGTAGAGTCACAATCGACATCACAGGATTGCTGCCAACTGAAGAAGAATACGCAACGTTCATAGCTGACACGAGTAAAAATAAGCGAGCGGCGCTGATCGACGATCTTCTGCAGCGAAAATCGTTCAGTGAAATCTGGGCAATGAAGTGGGCCCAATTGTTGTTGGTCAAAAGCAACAATCAAGTCAGCTACAAAGCTGCATTCCTCTATTCAAGCTGGTTGACGAACGAGCTTGCAAAGGGGACTTCCATCGATGAAATCGTCCGACAATTGATCTCGTCCAGTGGCGGAGTATTCGAACGTCCGGCGACCAACTTCTACCAAGTCGAACGTGACACCCTGAAAACTGCTGAAAACGTTGCTCAGGTATTTATGGGTATCCGCACGCAATGTGCGCAGTGTCACAACCATCCGTTCGATCGTTGGACGATGGATGACTATTACGGATTCGCTTCGTTCTTTTCACAGGTCGGGCGGAAAACTGGCGAAGATTATCGTGAAATCATCATCTACAACCGCGGTGGTGGCGAAGTCAACCATCCGGTTAGCAAGAAGCCAGTTCCACCCACATTCTTGGGCGGACCCTCTGCGGAAACAAAGGGTAAAGATCGTCGCGCCGTCCTGGCCGAGTGGATCACTAGCAGCGACAACCCTTTCTTCGCAACCAGTATCGCTAATCGAGTTTGGGCCCACTTTATGGGTGTTGGAATCGTCGACCCCGTCGACGACATTCGTGTCAGCAACCCCGCCAGCAATCCGGAGCTTTTTGATGCACTCGGGCAGCGTTTGATCGATTACGAATTTGATCTTAAGCAACTGGTAAGAGACATCTGCAACTCGCGGGCGTACCAACGGAGCACGCAGCCCAACGAATCCAATAAACTCGATACGCGTAATTACGCGTACGCATTGCCGCGGCGTGTACCCGCCGAAATGCTGTTAGACTGCATTTCTCAAGCCACGAATTCTGATGAAAAATTCCGCGGACTGCCTGTTGGTGCTCGAGCGGTCCAGATTGCCGACGGCACAACCAGCACTTACTTTCTAACGACCTTCGGTCGCAGCCCCAGAACGACCGTTTGCGACTGTGAAGCTACGACCGATCCATCACTTTCGCAAGCGCTGCACCTAATCAATGGCTCCGCGACCAGCGGAAAGATCTCACGCGGCAAACTGGTCCAGACATGGATCGACCAAAAGCTAACCGTCCCACAGATGATCGAGAAAATTTACGTTCGATGTCTTTCGCGAAGTCCAACCAAAGAAGAACGTGATCGGCTGATTAAGATGGTAAGCGAGGCTGGTGATCAACGCGTAGGCGTCGAGGACGTGTTTTGGGCGGTGCTGAACAGTCGCGAATTCATGTTCAACCACTAGCAGGCGAGTACGCACGGTGTGTGAAACGGTCGGGGCGAGCTGATTCTCCCATCGGAAAGGCCAGACCTAACAGCGCGCGCAAGTAAGGCCGAGGCGGGGCAACAGTCGTCGATCGCTCTGTCAAAAACCCCACCCTGCTGCTGAACCGCAGGGTATTGCCCCCTCACTGAACACTGGCTACGCATGATCAACCCTCTCAAGATATGGCGCCGGTGCCGCTCACGTGGCTACAAATGGTAATCGTCAGGGTTTACCCGAATGAACAACAAAATGCTACTGAAGACCAAACCGATCTTGCTCGTGTGCGCAGTTGTGTTTGGCATCGATGGTATTGCAACTGCTGCCGATAAAGAGGAAAAGAAGATCACGTTTGACGACCACATCAAACCGATCTTTCGGGAGCATTGCACGACCTGCCATAGCGAAAGTGACAAAGAGAGCGACCTAGCCCTTGACTCGTACTCGGCGACGCTTTCGGGCGGCTCCTCTGGGGAAGTGATCAAGACTGGTGATCCAGACGGTTCGCGTTTGTACTCCTTGGTCACCCATGCCGAAGGTCCCTTCATGCCGCCCGATGAAGATCCGATGAGCAAAGCGAAGCTCGACCTGATTAAGGTCTGGATTGAACAGGGCATGCCAGAGAATTCGGGTAGCAAAATTCGCCGAGTCAGTAGCGCGGCAACGGCGATGCTAACCACGGCCAGCGCAGGACGCCCCGATGGTCCACCACCGATGCCCGAAACGCTGCTTACTCAGCCAGTTCTGGAACCCAACCGGAGCGCCGCTATATCAGCCTTGGCAGCGAGCCCTTGGGCGCCGTTAATCGCCGTGGGTGGACAGGAACAGGTCGTTCTTTACCATGCCGAGAATCGGGGTCTCTTGGGCATCATTCCTTTCCCTGAGGGAGAACCGCAATCGATAACTTTCACCCGCGATGGAAAACAAATCCTGATCGGAGGTGGTCGCCATAGTCATTCTGGCTGTGCCGTACTCGTTGACGTTGCAACCGGAGATCGCATTGCGAAGGTGGGTGACG
>DNPC01000035.1:3189-3717 GCA_003501565.1 Planctomycetaceae bacterium
CATTGCGAAGGTGGGTGACGAACTCGATACAGTTCTGGCTGCGGATATCTCACCAGACAAGCGCAACATCGCTCTAGCTGGCCCGCAGAAGATCGTAAAGATTTATGACACAGTTACCGGCGAACTTATTCACTCTTTGAAAAAGCACACCGATTGGATTTTCACACTCCGGTACAGTCCCGATGGGATTTTGCTTGCGTCTGGCGATCGCAGCAACGGTTTGGTTCTGTGGGAGGCTGAGTCCGGCTTGCTCTACGGTGAGCTCAAAGGGCATCGCGGTGCTATCCGCAGTGTGGATTTTCGAGCTGACTCGAACGTCCTGGTTAGCGCAAGCATGGATGGGACACTCAAGACCTGGGACATGTTCGAAAGCAAACAAATCAAATCGTGGAACGCACATGGCGGAGGGACAACAGCGGTCGTGTACACCAACGACGGTGACATCGCTTCGGCCGGCCGCGACCGAAAACTTAAGTACTGGGACACCAACGGCAAGCTGAAGAGCGAGTTTGGCGGATTGTCGGAGGC
>DNPC01000804.1 GCA_003501565.1 Planctomycetaceae bacterium
AGAGCATACGTACGTCAAGTACGTTGACCCCGATCCACAGTTCGACCAAACTCCACGCTGGGCGGAAGTCGATCAAGGGCCTGAATCGATATTGCCGGAGCGAGTCAAGCTTGGTTACGAGCGCAACTATTTTGCCGAACCAGTAATCGACTCCGGGTTCGGTCCCTTTGCTCTCAGCCGACTGGCCTACGAGACCGGCGGAATTTACTTTACAGTGCACCCCAATCGCCAACTCGGCCGCAGAGTTCGGCGTGGCGAGGTTGATCCTTTTGCCTCGAATGTCGAATACTTCTTCGACCCGGAGGTCATGACCCGTTACCGTCCTGACTACGTATCGGTTGCCGAATACCAAAAACGTGTTCAGAGCAATCCGCTGCGAACCGCACTTGTGCAGGCATCTCGGATGGCCCGAACTGACACGCTTAATCGGCCGGCACAGCGCTTCGTTAAAACGAACGAAGCCTCATTGGTCAACGCACTCACCGCCGCGCAGCAGCAGGCCGCTCGGCTGGAACCGCAACTCAACTCGCTTGCCCAGGTGCTGCAGGCAGGGTCTGACGGACGCGATATCGAGTCTTCCCCTCGGTGGTTGGCCGGATACGACCTAGCAGTCGGAACAGTTCTGGCCCACAAAGTTCGCGCTGAAGCTTACAACGCAATGCTGGCCAAAGCCAAACGTGGCATCAAGTTCGAAGACGAACGCAACAACACTTGGGTACTTCGCCCAAGCAACGATATCTCTGTCGGTAGCCGCCTCGAAAAAGACGCTGAGCAAGCGCGTGAGTTACTTGATCACGTCGCCACCGAGCATCGCGGCACCCCCTGGGGACTACTTGCATCGCGCGAGCTCAGCGCACCGATCGGATGGGAATGGGTTGAAGACTTCACCGATCTTAATCCGCCCCAGCGAAACAACCGTCCGAATAATAACAACAATGTGCCTCGGCCAGGTAGAGATGACCAAGCTCGCATGCTTCAAAGGCCACCTCCTAGTCGTCCCGTACCAAAGCTCTAGGCGATTCGCGACCAACTATCTTTGCCCGGCATATCCGCCGGCAGAAGACCGCGAACAATTCACAGGTTCGTTAGTGAGCTTCTAGCCAGTTGTTTCCGACTCCGGTTTCAACTTTGAGTGGAACTTTCATGTCGAGGACCGACGACATGCGCCGCACAATCTCCGGCACAAGCTCTTGCTGTTCTTCTCGGTGAAGATCAAACACGATTTCATCGTGCACGGTTAACAGCATCTTCGTCCGATAGCCGCCGGTGGTCAGCATCTCGTGAACGCTAATCATTGCCAGCTTCAGAATATCTGCAGCAGTCCCCTGTATTGGGCTGTTCATCGCCAGCCGTTCGGCCGTACTGGCGACGGCACGACTGCGTGAGTTGATATCACGCAGGTACCTGCGGCGTCCCGTCTGCGTTTTGACGTAGCCTTCCTCCTTTGCGAAAGCGATGGTCTCGTCGATGTACTGGCGTACCATCGGATACTTTTCGAAGTAATTCGAGATCAACTCGCTTGCCTCAAAACGAGGAATATTCAAACGCTGCTGCAGGCCAAAAGCCGAAATGCCGTACAGAATCCCAAAGTTGACCGTCTTTGCCTTGTCGCGCATCTGACGCGTCACATCATTCAGATCAACTTTGAACACCTTGGCCGCTGTAATTGCGTGGATGTCTTCATCATTTTGAAAGGCCTCGATCATGCCGGGGTCACCGCTCAAATCCGCCATGATTCGCAGTTCAACTTGCGAGTAGTCCGCAGACAGCAACAAGAATTCATCGGACCTCGGCACAAACGCAGCTCGAATCTCACGCCCACGGGCCTTGCGAATAGGGATGGTCTGTAGGTTTGGATTGTGTGACTGCATGCGCCCGGTGGCAGTCCAGCTTTGCCCATACTGAGTGTGAATCCGCCCCGTCTTTTCATCCACATAGGACGGTAGTTGATCGACATAAACGCTCTTTAGTTTGACCGCATTGCGGTAATCCAACACGTCCGCGACTATTTGATGCGCAGCGGCGAGCCGCAACAGTTCCTGTTCGCGCGTTGAGTACTGCCCGGTAGCTGTCTTCTTGGGATTGCTGACCAGCCGCAGATCTTCGTAAAGAACCTTCCCAAGTTGCTTGGGTGAATCAATATTGAATTCACTTCCAGCCGCCTCGAAGATGGCTGCTCTCAGGCCTTCTATGTCATCGCTTAGCTGCGTAGAAAACACCTCGAGTGCTGCCGAGTCTAAGCGAATCCCCTCAAACTCCATATCGACCAACACCCGCACCAAGGGGCATTCGACTTCATAGCAAACGGCTGATACACCTCGTTTCTCAATATCAGGTCTAATCACCTGAGCCACCCGAAACGTTACGTCCGCGTCTTCACAGGCGTATTGAGCCAGTTGATCCAGCGGTACATCCGCCATACTCTTCTGGTCATCACCCTTAGGTCCGATCAGATCACTTGTCGGAATCGGAACGTAATTCAGATACAGTTTCGAAAGATAATCTAGCCCGAGCGGCATCTCAGGCTCTTTCATCGAATGCGCCAGCATCGTATCAAAGACTTCGCCCTCAACTTTGATGCCTTGCCACTTCAGCACGGTCAGGTCGTACTTCAGATTGTGACCAACTTTTCGAATCCCAGGATTTCCCAGCGGCACAGCCAACTGCCCAAGCACTTCTGCGACCCGCTCTTCGTTCGATGAGCAATCTACGTAAAAGGCTTTTCCTTCTTCGAACGAGAACGCGATACCGAGTGGTCGAGCCGTTCGTGGATTCACTCCTGTGGTTTCTAGGTCAAAGCAGAACTCGGCTTGCTCGCCGAGCTGCACTACCAGTTCAGCAACTTGTTCGTCGGTAGTCAAGGTTTGATAGTCGTGCGGGACATCGTCCAAACGCAGCTCGACCCGAGCTTCTTCGTCATCAAACAAAGTAGCTTGGATCTCTTTCTCGCGTTTCTCACGGACTACCGCTTGGCGGCTAGCAGCCGATGAAAACGCCTTCCCAAACAGTCGTTTCCCAAGCGTGTCAAACTCGAGCTCCTCGAGCAATTGTTTGAGTGCCTTGTCATCATATTTCTCCCAGGCCAAATCGCTAAGTGCTAGACCGTGCGGAACATCACGTTGAATCGTCACCAACTGCTTACTTAACAAGGCCTGCTCTACGTTTTCTTGCACCCGCTCTTTCTGCTTTCCCTTAAGCTCGCCGGAGTGTTCGAGCAGCGATTCAACCGAACCGTACTTTGCGATGAGCTTCTGCGCCGTCTTGGGGCCAATACCAGGAACACCCGGAATGTTGTCACTCGAGTCACCCATTAAACCGAGCACATCGATCACTTGTTCGACCGATGCGATCTCCCACTTGTCAATCACTTCTTGCGGGCCGAGCATCTCAATTTGCCCGCCTTTCCTTCCCGGCTTCATTACACGAATATTCTCGGTAACCAGCTGATCGTAGTCCTTGTCCGGCGTGACCATGATTACCTCACAGTCGTCATTTGCGACTTCATGAGCAATCGTGCCGATGATGTCGTCTGCCTCATAGCCCGGCAGTCTGATGGACCGTACGTTAAACGCCTCGAACAATCGATCGATCAACGGAAGTTGCGCTGCAATGTCCTCCGGCATTGCATCACGCTGCGCCTTATACTCGGGAAAAATCTTGTGACGCTCCGTCGGCTCGGACGTATCGAATGCAACCGCTAGGTGCGTGGGGGGCTCGCGTTCGATGATGTCCAGCAAAGTATTGAGGACACCGAATACCGCTGAAGTACACTGACCACCAGACGTAAAACGAGGACTGCGTACTAAGGCAAAGTGCGCTCGGTAAGTTAGCGCCATACCGTCAAGAAGAATAAGTTTGCTGTCGGCATCAAACATGGCGAAGTTTGTTGATGTGAGTGTGCTTGGTGGTTTTGATTTGTGTTGATCGCGGACTATGGCAACTTTGTACGGCACTGTTCGCGGAGTGATAGCTTACGTGAAACGGTTTTTGTGAACAGTTGAGGCCCGTCGCATTCGGTGAGTTCTTCCGTGCCGGTTGCTTCCTTGCATATCGATTGCGCTCTCGCGGCCTGTGAATGCTGAACACGTTGGGTCATCCGGCCGTAGAAGCACTAGTAATAAGTATCCATGCCGCCGCGTTGGCACTGGCAGCAGTTGCGGCACGGAGTCGACGCTGACAGCCACTTCCTGCATTTGCTATAGTGCAGTTCGGAGTCATCTGTGACTCGACCGGTTCGAAAGCTAAACGGAGGTTTAAATCGATGGAGAAAGTACACATGAGCGAGGATATTTCACCGTCTGTTGCTTCCGTGCGCCCTTTGTCTGGCCTAGCCAACATTCATTGGGTTTCAGTGTTCTTCGCAGTATTCCTGTGCTTCGCAGCATCGCCAAGCTTGGTGTTTGGCGATGATGAAGAAGGCTCCAAGACGCTGCAAGAAGCCACGGCAGCGAAGTTAAGCGCGCAGTCGCCTCGCGACTTTCAAAAGGTCATCGAGCTGTGCGAAGAAGCCCTGGAAGCAGGCCTAAGCGATTCTGAAGAAAAACTCGCCAAGCGGATGTTGGCTGCCACCGCGCTGCAACGAGCACAGTTTATCTGGGAGCAGTTTCCGCGTTTAGCAACTAACCGCAACAGCGCCATCAGAATTGGCGAATCTGCGATCGCTGACCTGAAGAAGGCTACCAAAGCAAACACTGAATTGCCTGAAGCGTTCATGCTGTTGGGCGAAATCCAAGCAAAGCTACTCGGGGACATGGATGAAGGCAAAGAAAACGTGTCCCGAGCCATCGAGCTGTACAAGAACAATCCCGCCCGACTGGCAGACGCCTACATTCTTCGCGGTCGGATGCAAGAAGACGGCGACGACAAGATGAAGGACTTCAACGCAGCCGTTGAGGCAGACAACACGAGCGATGAGGCCTGGCAAAGTCTGATCGGTTTCAAAATCGCCAGAGGGGAACTTCAGGAAGCAGTTGATGACGCCAAGAAATTGCTCGACGAAGATGCGGAGAATCAATTCGCAGTCGATGCACTTTTTCGATCGCTGGTCGGACTAAGAAAGTACGAGGAAGCCATTCAGCTTAAGTCGGCCCAAATCGCAGACTCACCTGAGAATGCCGTTTACTTTCAGGAACGTGCGGGCGCTTATCGGGTAATGAGTTTTGACGACGAATTGTCTGAAGCCCAGCGCGAAGAGGCTTTGGAAAAGTCACTCGCAGATCTAAACAAATCCGTCGAATTCGATGACGCCAACCCACAGGTACGCTTGAGCCGGGCACAACTGTTTTATCTGCGGGGAGACTTCGAGAAGGCACAGAAGGATGTTGATGCCTCGATGGCCGCAGCGCCAACCGAGCAAGGGCTCCAGCTTCGCAGCATGATTGCTGGTGCTCAAGGCAGGGTTACTGACGCGATTGTCGATATGGAGCGTTTGGTGAACATCCGCCCGACCGATCTTGATCGAGTCTGGCAGCTCTCGAACTACTACCAGATGGATGATCGTCCCCGCAAAGCGATCGAGCTGCTAAACGCGGTCCTGAAAGTAGATCCTAAGCAGTGGCGGGCTCTGCGTTCACGCGGTGACGCCAAACTTTCAGTCGGCGAGCACGCCGAAGCAATCAAGGACTACGAGGCGGCGTACGAGATTGT
>DNPC01000156.1 GCA_003501565.1 Planctomycetaceae bacterium
CTGATGTTCGATTCAAGGTTTTTGGATAGGTCTAAATTACTTGGAAGCGCGTGTGTAGGTGATTTCCATCATCTTGATTGGCTTGCCAGCCTGCATTTCATAGCTGGTCATCACACGGCTATTTTTGCCTTTGTAAACTACCGTCATCTTGCCCTTGACTTCAGTACCTTCCATGCCGATGCCCGTGGTTTGGTACGTCATTGTCTTGGTCTTTTCGTCATACGCGCCGGTCATGGTCATTGGCGACGGCGTGAAGGAATCTATCCAGGTACCGACGAACTTCTTTTTCGATGGATCGAAGCCGGTGATCGCGTGTCCTTTGAAGTCCATGCCACCGAATGAACCGGAAAAGTCACTGACGACCCAAAACTGCCCCACAGCCCGATTCACTTCCTTAGCTTTCGCAACTGTTGGTTCTGCGTTTGGATCTGCCTGGCCCTGAGCGTTCACCCAGGTTTTGACCACTGCATCCCAGCTTCCAACCTCTTCCATGATGATCTTGTGCTCTGGCATCGCTTCTGGAAACTGAGCCTTGGACACGCCAGCTAAAACCATGACGACGCTGAAGGTGAGAATGCCTTTAAGGCCGGGTGCCAAGCTGTGAATGTTCGATTGCAACTTCATGGGAGGACCTTCGAAAAGTGGTTCAAGGTAGACAAGGACTGCACAGGAAGCTGCCACGCCCATTACCCGAACGCCGCAGCGGCCAGGAATATAACCGAAGTTGGGTATTTTCGAAGCCAGGGCCAGTTACTGAGTCCGGGGCCTAAGACCGTTGGGCTCCATTCGAAAAACAGAATTGGGCGAAACGACTGCGTATCAAGTTGAAACGCGGAGCAACGATGCTTCGCGATCGTAGAAGAAAATGCTCTCTTAGCCAGATTAATTTCCTCTGAATCCAGGCCGGTTCGAGTTCAGTAACCTAGATTTACACTGCCAAACCAGGTCGCCGCCACGGTCCATGGCGAATGCTAAAGACGTAAACCTAGGCAGATTAATCACTTACCTCTCCTGCAAGAGGCCACTCATGGTCGTTTCGCCTCGACTTTTTCCTTGGTTGCTGTTGGGCCTTCTGGCCGTAATGACCGGTAGCGCACCCAAAGCATGCGGCCAAGAAGTGGCGTTTCCCTGGGGATGCCGCGCCTGCTCCCCGCCTGCAGCCCCAACGGCGGCCGTCGCGACTTACCAAACGCTGCAGCGAAAGCAGCCGAGCTCCGCCCGTGCAATTCAACAGCTTCCTGCCAAGACTCCCTACGCCTACGGATGGTTCGGCCACAATCCCCACGGTCACTGGCACCGACAGCTGGGCTATTCGACCGCATACACCCAGTGGTCATTGCAATAGCATCCGTCGGTGGCTGGTAAGCTGTTTCTCTGTTTAATCCGCATTGTGCATCTTAATCCGGATTAAGCATCTGGTACTTAGGCCGGAACAAGTAAGAGCATTCACTGCTCGCAAACAGCCTAAGCCAAAGCAGCTTCGAAGCGTTCCAACAGCCATTCCGTAGGCTCGAGGCCGCAAGAGATCCGAATGGTTCGATCGGAAATACCCAGTCGTTGACGCCCGGCGGGACCGAGGCTTCGGTGGCTGGTCGACGCGGGGTGTGACAAGGTAGTCATGACGTCACCCAGAGATGGAACAAACGGTATTTCTGGCGAGAGACGCTCGAAGAGTTCCTCCGCTGTCGGTCCGTCAGCCGTTAGATGAGCTGCTAACATCCAACCGGAACCGTTTGGTAATAGAACCGAGGCGTCACTCTGCAACCCTGGATAGTCGACACGATCGATGTTCGCACACTGCGCAAGACGCTGTGCTAACGCGGCCGCGTTTTGGCAAGATCTTTCGATACGCACCGGCAGACTCACCAGGCCCCGGTGTGTCAGGTAGCAATCCAGTGGGCTACTCGCCATTCCAAACGTGCTAACGGTCGCGGCCAACTGGTTCGCATCATCTTCGGATTTCGCAACGGCGAGTCCTAACATTGCATCCGCGTGACCGTTGACAATCTTCCCCAAGCTTTCGACCACATAGTCGGCGCCAAGCTCAAGAGGTCGGCAAAGCGCATGAGTTGCGAACGTGTTATCAACTACCAACTTGGCGCCGGCCGTATGAGCGGCTTGCGCCAGTTTGGCAATGTCTGCAGCTTGCATACAAGGATTCGAGATCGTCTCGGCAACCAACAAGGAAGCTCCCTTGGCCAATTGGGTTACCGCCGAAGCATCCGAGGTCGAGAATTCCGTGACCGTGACACCCCACTTCGTTAAATCTGTGTGCATCAGGCGTTGTGTGCGGCCATACAGTTCATCGGCAATGCAGGCCTTTGCACCGGGGCGAAGCTCCGTCAAGCAGATCGCAGCAATGGCACTCATGCCTTGCGCCGTCAGCACAGCGTTTGCCCCACCGTGCAGCATCGCAAGTTTCTCGGCCAATTGACGGTCATTGGGGTGTCCATCGCGGCGATACACAAATGCGCCACTCGTGCCTGCCAGCGCGGCATCAGCGTCGGCAGGCGAGTTCATGGGCCACACGCTGCTTAACTCAATCGCTGGAGCTTGTCCGATCTGTGCGTGGGATACCGGCTTCTCTTGCGCCGGTGATCGCTGCGTTTGATCTAGATCGCTCGCGTTTTGTGCTTCCAAGGCTTCGTGGCCCGCTTTCTCGGTTGAGTCTACCGGCCCCTGTTGGGGGCTATCTTGGGGTGTCACTCAGGCACCTCGTCATTTGAATGGCTTTTGCTAAGTTATGGACAATATTTTGCATGCATTTCCCGCGGCGGGCAGGGGCCAATGCGCTCACGCAGCAGCAAATACGCCGCGCTGCCGGGTGTTGTGGTTGCCAGTCGCACGAGCCGGAGCTACGAATGAGTTCGAATCCCACAACGCAAACACCGCAATCAGCTGGTTTGGCTGGAGGTAAGCCCTATCGCTGGGCGGCGGCTGGTGACGTGAACGCATTCTTTGGTTTGATGCTCGACAACGTGGCTGGCCTGCTGCTGATCGTAAGCTTGCTAAGCCTCAACTTTCAGTTTCCAGCAGAATTCGCGCTACGTTACATGATTCCCGGTACGGCAATCGGCGTCTTAGTAGGTGACCTGCTGTTCTTTTTCTTGGCGTTTCGTTTGGCCCGTAAAACCGGTCGCAGTGACATTACCGCAATGCCGCTTGGCCTGGATACGCCCAGCACATTTGGAATGGTTTTTTTCGTGCTTGGGCCAGCCTACGTGAACGCATTGGCGGGCGCGACGGACCCCGAATCACAGCAAGCTGCTGCCATGATGGCCTGGAAGGTTGGCATTTGCAGCATCTTCGTTAGCGGGCTGTTGAAACTCGCCTGT
>DNPC01000686.1 GCA_003501565.1 Planctomycetaceae bacterium
CGATCGGCTAATGGGTTTTCGGACAGGTTCTAAGTGCTCGAGCGCCTTCGGGCCGTTAGGTTGATCAGATCTTCGAGGACCAGGTAGAGGCAGGGAATCAAGACAAGGATGATAGCAGTCGAGAAGAGTATTCCGAATCCTAGCGAAATTGCCATGGGAATGATGTATTGCGCCTGAAGCGACTTTTCAAAGATCAGCGGCATTAGGCCGCCGAACGTAGTGAGTGTCGTCAATAGGATCGGACGGAACCGACGCACTCCCGCTTGTGATATCGCCTCGAACGCATCCGTGCCGGAGTCGGAGGAATCCGACGATCCAGCCGCACGGCGGCGATTCGCGTAGTCGATCATGATCAGAGAATCGTTGATCACTACTCCCGATAAAGCGATCACCCCCATTAGACTGACCAGCGAAATATCGTACCCCAACCAAATGTGCCCCAAGACAGCACCGACGATCCCAAATGGAATTGCAACCAGGACGATGAAAGGTTGCACATAGTTTCGAAAAGCAATGGCCAATAATGAATAAATAACGGCGAGTGCTAAACCGAAGTATCCCCACAGAGCAGAAGTTGCACGGCGCATTTCTGCATCACTCCCTTCAAACGCCCAAGTAATTCCTGGATAGTCTGTCCGCAGCTGTGGCAACGTCTCCGAGTTCAGCGCAGCGATAACTTGTGCGATTGCTCGTTTAGGTTCGATATCCATCGAAACGTTGATCGCTCGGCGACCGTCACGACGATTGATTCTTGAAAACGCCAGGTCTTCTTTCAGCTCCGCCACATCGAGTAGTGGAACCTCGGTGCCGCCGGGTGTTCGAATAATCAAGTCTTCCAAATTGTGGATATCCTCGCGCTGTGTCTCTGGCAGCTTTACACGGACCTCGACTTCATTGGTCCCACGCAGCAGACGTAGTGCCAACGAGCCAAAGAATGCACCACGCAACTGTTCACCCAGCGCTTCATCGGTCAGTCCAAGAGCGCGGCCTTCCGGACGCAACTCGAATTCGTATTGCTTCTTACCTTTGTTGTAGTTGTCGCTCACGTCGCGAACGTTAGCAAACTGCTCAACGCGAGCAACGAAATCTTTGGACGCCTTTTCTAACACATCAATATCGTTGTGGCTCAGTGCGATACTAATATCGCGGCGGTAACCACCCGGCCCGCTTTCTGCTTCGAAGGTTACCTGATCGACACCAGGCAAATCACCGATTGACTCGCGCCACAAGTCGATTACTTGGTTCGCGGTCATGTCGCGCTGATCGGGCGGGAGAAGCACAATTTCCACATCGATGAAATTGTCACCTCGCACATTCGTCTTGATCCCCTCGGCAACCTCATACAAATTGTGCTCTTCGAACATCCGCAAGCTCGCCTCGGTAACCACACGAGCTATTTCCGCGGATTGATCCTGCGTTGTCCCAACTGGCATTCGCACCCCCGCCTCAATTTCGTCCGCCGATACCTCGGGCATAAGGATCATGCCCATGTGTGCGCTGGTCGCATAACCCGCAACCACAGCAAACAACCCCAGGGCCGTACACGCTGTCAGGTAACGATGCCGTAGACACACGATCAGAACTGGTCGGTACAACAAATTCACTAACCGATCAAACCCACGACTAAACGCCTGTTGCCCGCGATGGATCGCTCCCGTAACCCCCTGCTGAGATGCTGCTTTTGAATGCGCGAGGTGGGCTGGCAGAATAAACAGCGACTCGACCAGGGAAAGAGCTAGAACAACGATTACAACGACCGGTAGCGGCCCCCAAAACTTGCCCGTTTCCCCCGGGATAAACATCAAAGGGACAAAAGCAACGATATTCGTCAGAATGCTGAACACGACCGGAGCGGCGACTTCTTGCGTACCTTTTATCGCGGCGAGTAGTGACTTGCCGGTCGCACGCCGTTCCTCAAAGACATTTTCGCCAACAACGACCGCGTCATCGACCACGATCCCAAGCACGACTAAAAAGCCGAACAATGAAATCATGTTGATGCTGACGCCTAGGAGAGGAAGAAACAGAATCCCACCAACGAATGAGATGACCATTCCCATCATCACCCAAAATGCCAGCCGCAGCTCCAGGAAAAGAGCGAGAATGACTAGTACGATGACCACTGCCATCGCAGCGTTTTCAGTCACCAGATTTAGACGACGGCGAAACTCTTCAGCGTTGTTGCGATCGATTCGCCACGTGACACCCGGCGGCATGACCGATTCAAATTCACTCATGGTCCGCTGCACGGCCTCGGCAATTTCGATCGGTGATTGGTTGCCTACGCGAAAAATGTCGAGCTCAACAGATGGAGTTTGGCTGAACTGCGAATGAAAGCCGGCTTCTTCAAAACCATCGCGAATCTCTGCAATGTCGCCCAGCGTTACTCGCGGTCCTTGTCTTCCGCTGACGATTTCTATATTTGCAAAGTCCTTCGCCCATTGCTTGCGTGCTTTAACGCGGAGCAGAATCTCCCCAGCGCTACTCTGTACCGAACCAGCTGGAACGTCCTGACTGGCTGCTCGAATAATCTCCGCAACAGCCGGCAAGGTCAGACCATACTCTCTCAGACGTTGCCGCGGAATTTCGACATGCGTCACGTACTGCGGTACACGGCGAAGTTCGACCTGCGTTATCTCGGGTTTGGAGAGCAGCGTATCGCGAAGCTGTTCGGCCAGTTTGCGTAGCTGCCAAACATCAATTGGACCATAAAGTGCAACTTGCACTACCTCACGTTGCTCACTGAGCAGTCGAACCTCAGGTTGTTCGATTTGATCAGGGAAGGTTCGAATACGGCTGACGGCTTGGTCCACATCCTGGAACGCCTTCATTCGATCCTGTCCGGCCACAAGCTCGATGACAACTTCCCCGTTGCCCTCTCGCGCGTAGCTTTCCAGCCGCTGTATTCCGTCGACACCGCGAACAGCACCTTCGATGGGGCGCAGAATGCCTTGTTCCACTTCTTCCGGTGAAGCCCCTGGATACCCGACTGAGATTTCCACCAAGTCCAACTGCGACTCCGGAAAAACTTCCTTCTGAATCGCTGTCATTGCCCAGATGCCGCCGCCCAGCAGAATGAACATCAGCAAGTTGGCGGCAATCGAGTTCTTGGCCATCCAAGCAATCGGCCCTTCGAACCTGCCACCAACGTCACTCGCTGGCTCTTCGCTCGCTGGATCGCCACTCACTGGCTCTTCGCTCGCTGGATCG
>DNPC01000684.1:0-221 GCA_003501565.1 Planctomycetaceae bacterium
CGTCAGCCGGCAGGCGTACGCGCCCCACCCACCACCTTCCGCATCGCGCGCTGCCTACTCGTACCCCCTCCATAATTGCAACTCCGTGTACCGCAACCTCAGTCACTACCGCGTTCCGTTTAATCTGCATCCGCATCTCGTTTAACCGCAATCCACCACGCGCACTCTCACTACCAAGCTTTGACTCACCATCAGCCTACTCTCGTTTAACCGTCAGCCGG
>DNPC01000684.1:291-4518 GCA_003501565.1 Planctomycetaceae bacterium
CGTCAGCCGGCAGGCGTACGCGAACCCACCCACAACTTGACCAACAACAAACGGACCAATAGACCATAAAAAACGGACTCTCTGTTTTCGGCTAAGCCTTTCGAGATCGGCTACGGTGGCGAGATCATACGCATGGTTGATGATTCCCTAAGGCAAGACCGCACGCTGCACCGGTGCATCAAAACGCCAGGAATGCCAACCACTGCTTGTCGTCGGAAACTGATTCAACTACTTCGAATAGCTCCCTTGCATCAAGCATGTCGTCCTCGCTGAGAAGACCGGACAAATGTGGCAGAACCAAAAGTTGTCGCTTGGTGTGGCGAAAGATAGCCACCGAACTGTTCAGATAGAGCTACGGAACTGCGTAGTCGAAAAGGAAAGCTGCTGTCTTCGAGCAACGTATGAATACCAATGTCCAAGACCATCGAGAAGCTGCGCACGCCTCGCATTTCCGAGATAGGAATCTCGGTGCCGAGAATACCCATGAGCCAGCTTGCGGCGTTGAAATGCTCTATAGTCAGTTGTGAGCTGGTACCAGCCAATAACTCTCGGGCGGCGTGCAGTGTTACACTCCGCTGCTGGTGCGCAAGTGCCTCACGGTACTCGCGGTCGTTTGATGCACACCGATGGGCCGCCTTAGTTGCTTTCCAGACGACAACTTCAGACTGGGATGATGTACCTTCTGGAGTGATTTACTGGGAAGAAATCTTGCCAAAAGGAGCGCAAGCAACACGATGAAAAACGTCAGGCTATTTCCGATTTTGAATGCTGTGACTTTGATCTTTTTGTTTGGGTGCGATAGAACATCATCTGGCATTCGCAACGAACGTAAGGCGGCAAGCGTTGCGGTCCAAAAACTAGGAGGAGGGGGGATTTCAGTCAGTGTTGTACATTCTGCGAAAGGAGTACCTCCTCGCAATCGAATTGAACTCAATTTCGTGGGCGAAAGAAATTCGATGATACATCTCTAGAGGAGCTTGCCGGGCTGAGCGGCGTCGTAGGGATCGACCTCAGCCAGACATCCGTATCAGACAACGGCCTAAAAATACTCGCTTCTCTGCCTGATCTGGAGTACTTGCAGCTAGCGAATACTCAAATCTCGGATGTAGGATTGCGTAATCTAAAGGAATGCGTCGGTCTCAGGCAACTCGATATTCGACACACTAAGATTTCACAGAATGCAAGTGTTCATTTGCGTCACTTGCCTGTGCTGAAAGTAACCTACTGCAAGGGCACGGACTTAGAGTCGATTGCTGGACAAACCGTTAATACCACCGATGAGGTAGGGCCGTACTTCAAACCTGTAAAGAACGATGTGGTACGAGAGTAAACTCCCTAGAACGCTTAGTCACCTACAGCAGGACTGAAGGCAGCCTCGATCACTCTTGGGCATTCAACAGGCTGACGGGGGATTTTCGGAGATGTTGTACACTTCGTTGCAGAACGTAACGATCTTGAGGTCTTTTGAGTTCACGATCAATGCAAGAAGGCTGTGGGCGCTGTTATTGGACCAAGTGCTTGGTCGCGAATTGGATGTATTGCTGCCAATCGTAATCGGTAACGTCGTGCTTGCCTTCGCGGATGTGATAACCAATCGTACCGTGCAAAGGCGTGTTAGGCGCTGGCATTTTCTTCGAAGGAAGACCACTTGTCCCGAGAAACTTGTAGACCGGATCAGCGTGTACGCACGAAAGAAATTCGCCTTTCGGATCAGCCCAACGATCTTCATGCGCGCTGGCAACGTACACCGGGCGAGGTGCGATTAGGGCAAGCAGGGTGTGACTGTCGAAAGGCATCGCACCTTCGTTGCGGCCATATTGTTTAAAGTTGCCACAGAACCAGTGTGGAAACGAATCGTTGATTTTCCAAACCGTTTCACCAACTTGTCGCCTCGACAAAGCCGCGCCGCCGCAGCCTGAGTTGTTGGAGATCACTAGAGCAAACCGTTCATCGGACGCCCCGGCCCATAAGCTTGTCTTGCCCAGTCGCGAGTGCCCTATCACGGCCACTCGTTGGGTATCAACCTCGTCAATTGTCTCAAGTGCATCCACCACACGACTGAGCGCCCAGGCCCACGTCCCGATCGAAGCAGCTTCGCTGTCTGACGGAACACCTAGTTGAGAGTGAACGCCGTTGCGGAAACCGTCATCAAAGTCCGGATCAACGTCTCCGTAGTAAAGGGTTGCTAAACCAAAATTTGCATCAACGATTTTCTCTATGGCCCAGCGTCCGGACGAGCTGCCGCGGTCCTTTTCGTGGGCTTTGTGATCTGCCGTTTTTCGCATCCAGCTCTGCGGCAGTGTAATACTACTGTCGTCGAAGACGGTATGGTTGCCGTTGAAGTTGTAGCCCAAGAATATCGGAACAGGTTTCTCTGACGCAGAAACAGGCAAGAACAACGCTACATCGACTGACTGGCCCGCAATTTTGATTTTTAGTTGTCGCAGGACACACTTTCCATCTAGGATCAGCTTACCGGGGCTGGTTGATTCTATTCGCAGTTTCGCGGCCTCTGGCGATGGCATCGTTCCGAACATCTGCGTAGCCATCCGTTCGTACAACTCCGCGCGACGAGAGCCCCAATCATTCTTCGTTTCCACACCCGAGAGTGGATCTGGAAGTTCGTATTCAGGTACGCGTGCTTCATCGTAGTTAGGTACGAATTTGGCATCCTGACCGTGAGCAGGAAAGTTTGGCAATGTACATATCGGCAGGAGGGCGATGCAAAACGTTTTCGTTATGACAGAATGCTTCACGAGAGAGTTCACCTAAATTTCGCTGTTCAAAGTGCTTGCCGAAGAAGTGGGATGAAAGCAATTGACAAGCTGGAAGCTTATCCCACGAGGGCCGGGTATTGGTACGAGTCCGTGCAATGCGACTCGTTGCCTCGGCCGCTTCTATGGGCTGGAAGCTCCCATCACGGCTAGTATATCCGATAGCGCCAGCGGCGGACATCATGTACCAATTTCTGACGGCCCGTTGGGCCATCGGAAGAACAAGGCGAAGGTCCGGTGGCTCACGCCACCGGCAGAGGTTATGTCGACCCTTCAGGTCTGATTCGTCATTCGGCTAGCGACTGATACAGTCGATGCAAACCATGCCCCAAGCGTTCCAGCGAAGCGCGGGTGTTACCGAATTGTTGCCAATCCGGCTACAGAGAAAGTCCTAGCTTTCGTCGGCAGCGTTTGGTTTGAACATGGATAGGGGGCGGGCGTGGCGGCGGGAGAGGACTTGCACATATTCGGCGCCAAAGAAGACAACGGTTAGGCCCCAGTAGAACCATAGCAGCAAGGCGATTAGTGAACCTGCGGCGCCGTAAGTATTTGTGTAGGTCATTCTGATTAGAAATGCGCTTAGGATCTGTCGGCCGACTTCCCAAATGATCGCTACGAGCAAGCCGCCCCGCAGTGCGTCTGCCCATTTGATTGGGCGCTTTGGCAGGAATTTGTAGAGCATTCCGAAGACCAGTGCATTGAGACTGACAGTCGCTAGCGCATCGATTAGAACAACGAGAGAAACACCAGGGATTCCATGCTCTTTCATCCACTGCTCGACGGCACTGATCGCGAGATTGGTTGCCAGGATAGCTAGGACTGTTATTCCCAAACAAGCCAACAAGCAGAAAGCGGCCAATCTCTGAGTCAACACGCGCGATATCGAACTCAGCAGGCCTGTTCCCGGTGCAACGGGAACCCGCCATATTTTGTCGAAACCACGTTCGAACTGGTGGAAAACGCCGATCGCTGCCAAAACCGCAGTAACCAATCCAATCGGGCCGCTGACCGTTGAGCTATCTTCTAGTTGCACCAGCAGACCGCGAACTTGAGTTTCCAACGTGGGTGAACAGTGTTCTGCAACGATTGTGAAAATCTGCTCTTCGGCGTCTTGGCCCATCTGCGTGAATTTAAGAGCGAGGCCAACACCTGAGGTGAGCAAGAGCCACATCGGGAAAATGGACAACGACAAATAGTAGGCGACCGCGGCTGCCATAGTCGATGCATCGTCCATTTGCCAGCGTCGAGCTGCCAGAAGGATGGAACCAGAGACTTCACGGACATAGCCCTCACCGCGAGCATAGAGCGCAACGGCAGACCATTGGTCCGGCGTCTCCCTTGGCTGGCGGTTGGTTGGATGCATGGCGGAGTTTAGGGTTGGGTTGTGAGCGTTCGGTGATCGAGGAGTCTTTTGGTGGGTTCGGCCCCTCCCCGGCCTTACTCGCTAAGGCTC
>DNPC01000221.1 GCA_003501565.1 Planctomycetaceae bacterium
CTCGGCATCGATGGTCGCCAAAGCACTTTTGCTATGGCAGCAGGGAGACGACTCGCGTGGCAACGTCCGGTTCTGGGCTCCGCACGCAGAACTGTTTGATGCTCCTAAGGCCTACGCTTTGGTAATCGAGTCACTGTTGGCTCGCAATGATTTCGTCGCCGCAATGGCATTGCTGGTCCACTGGCTGGGCCAGGCAGAGCGAGTTGGACTGGAAAAGGGCGAAGATTGCTTCTCTGATTTGGCACGACGCTGGATGCAGATGCTCGAACACGCGATTTTGCATGATGATTCGCCGGAAAAGCCAACTTGGTCTGTAGCGTTCAAATTCTTCGACTTCTTGGAGGCCAATGCCGAATCGTTCTGGCAACCGCCGACCTTTTCGCTTCGCCGCAACAACGATTCTGCCGACTCGGCGCGCGACGCGCTGGCGAGTGCTGGCGACGACCTAGATGATATCGACGAAGAAGACAATCTCTATGCAGCGGCGTATGAGGAGGTTTCTTATCGCGATACAACCGATGACGGAATCGATGATTTCGTTCCCGACGAAGGTGGCAGCGGCGATGGTGAGACAGCCACCGAGCTCAATGAGGAAGCAAACCGACTGCACCAGCACCTAACCTTCCTAATCGCTATCGCGCAGATGTGGAAAGGGGCTGCACTCAGCCAGGATTTCCGCAGCGAACTGACCAAAGACGCGAATCCATCACGACTCGAGAATTTGCTTGGCTGGGCGCGATCCGCAGCTGCAAACCGCGCTGGCCTTCTCGAACTCCTACATGACGTTGCAAAATTCGACATCCCCAAGACCAGCGCCGATCATGATGCAATGAGCCGTTATGATCGCTTGCGATTGGTGAAAGAGTCGCTAATAGAACGGATTATTGCGACAGCCGTCGAAACGGCCGACGCCCGCCGAATCCTGCTCGCCAATCTTTCCGATTTATGGGGTGACCACCCAGGAGTCAAAGAAGAGCTCGAGAGCCTTACGGTCGACGACCGATTGCTGATCGAATTGTTAGGGCAACTCCTGACCGGTAATCACGAACAGGTCGAAGAACAGTTCACGCGTCTGATGCTTGCGTTGCGGACCAAGAAACTGCTCTATCTGCCGCTCTCGCGGGGCGGTGATCCAGCCCAAATTTACAGTGTCCGCCTCCGGCGACGCATGATGTCGCACATGCTAACTTGGCTGCCCCGACAGGGATTTTACAAACAAGCATGTGAACTGATCGAGACAGCCCGGTTCATGGAACATCACAATCCGATTGGCCCCGGCGCGGTCACGGAGTTCGATGAGTTGTTCTATCTGTGCTTTGAGTCGATGGTGCGTGCAGCTGTGCACAATGCCATCCTCTGGCGGCGTGAAGAACTCTCCGCGGGGGGCGAAGTCGATGAGCTACCAAGTGTCAACTTGGATGAACACGATGGCGAGTCGCTCGGCGATCTGGAACCTAAAAGCGATGAACTGATCGCTATCCTTGAGCAACTTACCGAAGTCATGCTTGGTAGTTGGTTATCGCACTCTCGGACGCTTAGACTCAGCGTACTGGAATCGGTCGACAATTCACGCAGTTGGAAACAACTGGTGGAGTTCATCCAGCGTTTCGGCGGCCCGCTATTCACACAGTCATTTTTGCGTCTAGGTAACGTCCGAGCCATTCTTCACCAGGGCGTCGGGCATTGGTTTGACCAACTAATCGAAGAAGGTGCCGATCAAGAGCTTGAGGGACTGTTCGACGCAATGGAATCAGGCGAAGTCCAGCGACGCGATGCGGAAAGAATGCTGGGCGTTGTGCTAGAGGCAGTCATCGACCACTACAGCGAATACAGGGACTACAACAGCACCACCACGCAATCGGATCGCGGCGACATGCTGTACATGCTGCTTGATTTCTTGCGCTTGCGAGTTCGCTATGACCGCGTATGTTGGAATCTGAGGCCGATCTACTGGGCGCACGAAGTGCTGGTACGCGGCGGTTGCCATCAAGCCGCTCAGCAGTGGCGACGCGCCCTGGCCGACCGGATTGGCCGTGAGAGCGAAGGGTACATTCAGAACTTGCAGAAGCTGCAGGCCAAGTATGCGATGCGACTGCCGACTGTCGCGGATCGCTTACACGAACGATTTACGCGGCCGATGACTGTTGACCGCATGCGTGCACTCGTTGGCCCGTCGATTCGACAACTACGCACAGATTCAGAAGAATTGCCAGCAGTATTCGAATTGCTGATCGACGAATGCAAACTGATGATGGAACAACCAACCGGCGTTGGACTCGATGTCCCTCAGTGGTTAAGCGGTTTGGATGAAGAGGTCACGGAAGTTTCCGAACGCGAGACGGGGTTCAGTGAAGACCCGCGAGCAGACATCGCAGTACCATTTCGTCAGTTGTCCAGCGAAGAAATTGCTCGGCAGCTTAGTGAAGCCGCGAAGGCTATCAAGACACTGAATCTGACCGACAAATAGCCGCTGATTTACGCATGGGCTAGATTGCTGACGACCGTCCGATTTTGCCTTTACCCATTGAGCTCTTTATCCATTGAGCTTTTGTGAAGCGGCACCGGAGAGGCAATTGCGATCACTAGTCGATTTTCGCACCGCGGCGACGATTCAAAGCACTTCATTGTCAGGGCAGCCGAATTTCGTTCACGCTTGTGGTCGCGTGACGCGAGACACTTTTTCCGTAGCTAGCCTGACAACCGTATCGCTTGGAGCAAGCTGATGACGATTTTCACCAAGATTATCAATCGCGAGATTCCCGCTGATATCGTTTACGAAGACGATCAGTGCATTGCCTTTCGGGATGTCTCCCCACAAGCACCGGTACATATCCTGGTAATACCGAAAAAGCCAATCGTCAACGTCGAGAACATCGGCGACGAAGACCAAATGCTCATCGGGCATATCTGGCTCAGAATCCGAGACATCGCGCGCACAGAAGGGCTGTCGGAGTCCGGATATCGAGTGGTGGTCAATTGTGGCGCCGACGGCGGGCAATCCGTCGACCACTTGCACTACCACGTACTTGGCGGCCGCCCACTTTCATGGCCTCCCGGTTAATCCCAGGGCATCCTCGTCGCGGCCTCGCTTCTGTTTTGGTAAGGAATCAGATGCCGATCGGTATCTGCTTGTCTTTACAGAGCTGCTCGGCGGGCGAGGATTTGAAACGCGGTGACGCAGAGAGCGCAGAGGAGATGCTCGGACAAGAACTCTGCGTACTCAGCGCCTCTGCGTTTCTACCTTTTCATTGGTATGCCAATCTCGGAATCGTAGACTCGCCCTTTGAACGGTTCGAGAATTCCGACGATGAAGGTGTTCTTCTCCCGGCCTGCGAGGATTTGAAACGCGGTGACGCGAATCGCATCCAAAGCATCGTGAGCACTTCGCCCGGGCCGAAACCCAAACGAGCTGTCACGGAAGTCCGCTTCGAAGATCGGTTCCAGAACCAGCAACGCTGCCATCTGGACCACTCGATCGCGGACCGTCGGAATGCCCAGCGGACGTGTTCGCCCATCTGGTTTGGGAATCTGTACGCGGCGAACCGCTTCAGGCTTGTAGCTCTTGTTCCGCAGATCTTCCTGAAGTTGCTCAAGAAACCCTTCGACGCCCTCCTCAGAGACTTCGATGTTAACAAACGTAACACCGTCGACTCCCGGAGCGGTCTTGGTCTTTCGAACGCGACGCCAGGCCGACTGCAGGACATCCATCCGGTAGATCCGATCATACAAGGCGTAGAATCGAAACTGCGGTTCCTGCTTCGCTTTCTGATTCAGCTTCATTCGCAAACGCGAGACTTTCAGAGGCAAATCCGTGCGGCCGCAGGGATCAACGATCTCGGCAGTACCCGGATCGGCTTCGTCTTCCGTAGTGGACATTTCTATCAAGCGGGTCTCAAAGTAACGTTGTTGAACAAAACACATCCTTCGTCAGGCCCCTTCGCTCGTCGCCAGTTACTGCGAGTCAACACTACTATGGGCCTGTCCGACTCCCACGACGGCCAGTTCACGGTTATGGATTCCCGCGAGCTGTTGGGCTGGGACTCTCCGGCGTGGGCCTCCCAGGTTCCTGACTGATCTTTCGGTGCCCGCTGTCCCCAGCCACCCCGCCGAGCCGGAGCGTCGCACGTGTTCGTTGCTTGACGATCCGTGAGGGCTTCATCTTCTCAGAAAGACTGGCCACTCGGAATGAGCGTAACGAGGCTGAATCGGGTTCACGCTAGAAGCATTACGGCTGACACCTTCGCTGACACCAGGGCTTCGGCGACCGGGTTACCCCGAGAACACCGCCTGGGCAGCTACACAGCTAACGAACAATTACCATGCTCAACTCCTTTCATTTGAGTAGATCAGCCAGGCTTCGCCTGGCGCACCAGAGAGCGCAGAGGAGATGCTCGGACAAGAACTCTGCGTACTCTGCGCCTCTGCGTTTCTACCTTTTCATTGGTATGCCAATCTCGGGATCGTAGACTCGCCCTTTGAACGGTTCGAAGATTCCGACGATGAAGGTGTTCGTCTCGCGGCCTGCGAGGATTTGAAACGCGGAGACGTAGAGATCGCAAAGGGGATGCTCGAACAAGAACTCTGCGTACTCAGCGCCTCTGCGTTTCTACCTCACTACTACGGGAGCCTCTACTGAAGTGCTTGCAAATCGGACTCAATTCCCGATGAACGGGGCTTGGTCGGTGACAAGCACCGGCGGGTTTGCCAGCTTTGATGGGCAAACGAAAAACGCCTGCTGACCAAAACGGCTAGCAGGCGTAAATGTTGCGGTTGCTCTCCAGATGGAGCAACTCTCAAGACTTGGATAGTGCGTTAGAAGCCGCCTGCACCGCCGCCGCCACCTTGTACGGCACCGCCGATGGCTTGCAGGATACCTTCATCGATCGACAACCGAATAGTTGCACCACGAGGAATCGCCCGCGAAGTAATCCGAACCATGTCGCTTTCGGCATACGATTGGATAGTTTCAGCCGCTTTCTCGACCATTGGATTTGGAACAATCGTCTTTACGAATTCCAGAATGGCTCCAACTTGGATGTCAGCTTCGAACGGCGACACCTTTTGCGGGCCCGAAGACTGCATCGCATCGATCGCACCCTTCACAAGTGCGTCACCTGCGGCGTCTAGTCCGATAATAAAGCCCTTGTCAGCAGTACCAACTGTCAGCAGAGCCTGGTCCCCGATAATCTGTTGGGCTTGCGGTGGCAGTGCTACAGTCGCTCGGTGAAGCGTTACACCTTTGTAGGTTTCGTAGCCGAACTCAAATTCCGGAGCGCCTGACTTTCCTTCCAACTCGGCTGCAGCTTCTTGTACTTTGGCTGCCAGAGCATTGCCGTCGGCGATGCGTCCACCGATCAGCAGTTGCAACCGGCCGTCAGCGAGACTCGCACTTCCAACGCCGTCCAGCTTACCTTCGTTGATCGTGTCTTTGACCAAGGCACCGAGGCTACCCACGACGCCCTTGAGCAGGTCTTTGAGGCCTGCGTCAAGCTTATCGTCTTTGTCGATCATCGATTCGACTTGCTTGAGTGACCCGTTCACGCTGGTAACGGACGCTTCCCGGTCACCTTCAGCGATCAGTGCGGTTTGGCGAAACTTCATCACTGCATTCGGCAGAATGAACGCGCTGTAATCCGACTCTGCTTCAAGTGCAAGTTCGGCAGATTTCGCCATTGAAGTTCCAGGCACAGCGAGCGAGCCAACGTCGACGTACATCCGCTGGTTGGCCGAGTCGAATGACCAGCCGACGAAAGCCTGCTCGGTCTCTTCCATCATGCGGTTGATCTGTTCGATTTGGGCTTCACCTGCCTGTCGAGCCGCCTCGCGTTCGTCCTCGGTCTGATTCGGGTTGGCTTGCAGCCCATTTTCGAAGCCCATCCGCATGTTTTCCATGACCATGTTCTTCATTTCGGCTGGTAAAGCTTGGACGTTCATGCGCACTGCCAGGTCGTACGTCTTGTAGAGACCGCCCAGCGCGGCAGCGGGGTCCGCTGGGAGCGCCGAAAGCTCATCTTCGGTCTGGGCGACAAACAACCAGCCGTCAGACTTCTTCACAAACATCGCTTGGCCAGGAGTGATCAACTCCCACAAGTTCGACTCTAGCTCATCCGCCTGTACTCCAATACCTTCCAACGCCGTGAACAAAGCTGCTTCGTCTTTGATCGGCAAGAAAATCAAAGCTGATGGCGCTTGGTTGTTGAGCGTAACGAGAACGCCCGCCGGACGCGTACGATCCATACCCTGCGTGTAGTGATCGGCAAAAAACGAGATCATCGGCTGGACCGAGCTCGCGCTAACCGCGGTCAGCAGTTCGTTGATGTCGGTGGTTAGTCGATCCAACGGTGCGATCGAAACCGTGGCCACGGGCTTCTGGGCTACGGCCTGTTTGAGGGAGATCGCGGGGACAAGTACCGCAAAGCTTGCCGCAATGGCAGCAGAACGGAACAATTTGGTGAGTGGCATTAGCTGCTCCTGGATGCTGTTAAACAACTTTGAGTGTTACAGTGATCGTGGTTCCCAAACGCCCTCCGGCGGGCCCTTCCTGGGATTGCCCAGAGAGTTTTGTACGCGGGAGATGCATATTTGTTACGGGAATGCCCGCCGAAATGAGGACGGGTCCCGCAGTTTATCCGGGCCCCGTTTGAGGCTCGTTAAG
>DNPC01000850.1 GCA_003501565.1 Planctomycetaceae bacterium
AGCGAGATATTCGTTTGGCTGCAAAACACCTCCGTGGCCACTATACTCGCAGCGGTCAGCGCGTCGATATATTGCCGCTCTACGCGAGACTCAGCCAAGCCGAACAAGACAAAATCTTTAAGACCACCGGTGGTCGACGTATCGTACTGGCTACCAACGTAGCAGAGTCATCGTTGACGGTTCCCGGTATCCGCTACGTAATTGACACTGGACTAGTCCGGATATCACGGTACGCTCCCCGCAGCCGCGTAAAACGTTTGCCGATTGAACCGGTATCCAAGGCGTCGGCCGATCAACGCAAGGGTCGGTGCGGACGCTTGGGTCCCGGGATCTGTATCCGCCTGTACAGTGAGGAAGACTTTGAAGCCCGCAGCCGCTATACGACACCAGAGATACGTCGTAGTGACCTAGCGAGTGTCCTCCTTCAGAGCAAAGTCCTGCGGCTGGGAGATCTTGAATCGTTTCCGCTCCCAGACCCACCTACGCCCGAAGCACTTCGCGAAGCGAATAAGACGCTGCTGGAACTCGGTGCCATCGATACGCAGCAGCGTTTGACCAAGATTGGCAAATGGCTTGGCAAATTGCCGTGCGATCCTCGTGCCGGCAGGATGCTGTGGGAAGGTCACGAACGCAATTGCCTTTCTGATGTACTCATCATCGCAGCTGCTCTTGAGTGCCAAGACGTGCGTCAACGACCAGCCGGGCAGCGTGATGCTGCTGATGAAAAGCATCGTTCCTTTCTTGATCCGCACAGCGATTTTCTATCCTATCTTCGACTTTGGGATCACTATGAGCATTTGCGGTCCACGCTTGGCCGATCACGACAGAAGAAAGCACTTAGCCAATCGTTTCTTTCGCCACAAGGATTTCGGGAGTGGAGCGACTTGGTGCGCCAGCTTCGCGAACTCCTGGGAAGTGCAGGCGTCAAATGCGCAGCGAAACGACAAATTATGCTTGAGGCCGTTGATTGGGACGAAATCGAAAAGGAACTTGAAGACAATGCGTCGCCACCAGCCAAAGGGAAGAAAAAAGGCCGCAGCAAATCTAACCAGCCAGTCGCCAAGAGTCGTCTGCGGCGGCCCGATGGCTATGCGGCAATACATCAGTCATTGTTAACTGGTCTGTTAAGTGGAGTCGCGTCTCGAGAAGACAAATACCAATACAAGGCGATTGGGAACTTGCAGGCAGCCTTGTGGCCAGGATCGGGCCTCTTCAAACGGCGACCGCGATGGATCATGGCGGCAGAATTGGTTGAGACGACGAAACGATTCGCTCGCAACGTTGCCGAGTTGGACGTAGAGTGGATCGAGAATGCTGGGCGAGACCTGCTTAAGCATTCGTACAACGATCCGCACTGGAGCGAGAAAAGCGGTGCTGCGATGGTGTACCGTAAAAGTACTCTTTATGGCCTGACGATCGTACCTGGACGAAGAGTCCAGCTGGCTCCGCTGAATCGAGACGAAGCTCGCCAATTAATGATTGAACATGGACTGGTAGCTGGCCAATGGAGATGCACGGAGGCGTTCTACCAGCACAATGCAGAACTCATCGCAGACATGAACGAACTCGCCCAGCGGACTCGGTCGAGCGACTATATCCTCGACCGCTTTCATCTGGCCGGCTTCTACCAATCACGCGTACCCGACGAAGTGTTCGATTTGCAGTCACTTCGCAAATGGATAGCAGGCAACCGCGGTACGGAAGCGGAAAAAGCACTTTGGATGAAGCCCGAAGACTTGTTGCGTTCAGAAACTGGGCTGGAATCTTTCGAAGCCGACTATCCGAACGAAATTACGATTGGCCACACCCAGCTACCCGTTTCCTATAAATATGAACCTGGGCACGACGATGATGGGGTTGCCGTCATGGTGCCGCAAGCCGCGCTGAAGCAAGTTAGTGACGGTGCACTTGGTTGGTTGGTACCGGGTCTACTCGAAGAGAAAATCCTGTATCTCATTCGCACGCTCCCAAAGGACTTGCGGACCCACTTCGTACCTGCACCCGATGTCTCCAAAAAACTGGCTCGCGACTTGGCGAAACGCCCAATGACCCAGAGTTTTGCGGAAGCCCTTTGTCAGGTGATGACAGAGCACTCTGGCGAGCGGATCCAGACTAGTAGTTTTCAACTAGAAAAATTACCCGACCATCTTCGTATGTTGGTCCGAGTTGTTGATGATGCTGGCAGCGTCATAGCTAGTAGCCGCGACATTCCCGAGCTGCAGAAGAATTTTGCGATCGATATCGACTCGCCAACCGAGGTGGATGAACAAATCGATGCTTTCGAGCGAAAATTGATTCGTGCAGATAAATTTGAGGATTTCCCCAGCAGTGTTTCGGTGATGCGTGGTGGATTGAGAGTAGCCGCCTTTCCTGCACTGGCACCAACTGAGCAGGGTGTGGAGCTGCGGCTAGCGGATACGCTGCATGATGCCGAATTTCAAACCCGGCAGGGACTGGTCCGCCTACTCGTGACCAAACACCAACGCAGTTTACGAAATCAAGTCTCAAACCTTCCTGATTTTTCGAACACGAAAGTACGCTTGAGCCACTTGATGCCGGCCGGCACGATTACAGAGCAATTAGAACGTTTGATCGTTAAGATGGCGTTGGTCGACGATCGGACCGTGATACGAACTCAAGTTGACTGGGAAGCTCGAAATGCGCTGGCCCGTCGCGAGATCACCATCGCCGCTCAAGAAGTCGCGGCGTGGTTGCCCAAGTTTGGCAAGCAAATGCATGCGGTTCGTCTGCTGCGCGAGAAAGCTCCGGCCAGTTGGCAAGAAGTGTTCGACGATATCGACGCTCAGATGCAGTGGTTGATTCCCGAGGGTTTTCTATCCACTACACCCTGGAAATGGCTTAAGGAGTACCCGCGATATCTCGAAGCAATCTGTTCCCGTATCGAAAAGCTAAAGAGTGGGGGCTTGCCCAAAGACCGGAGACTTCGAACACCCATTGAAGGGTTATTGGCCAGTTTTGAAGAGGCCGTCGAATCCGTTGATGAACACGACGAAGTACCCGACGATTACATCGAAGCCCGTTGGCTTACGGAAGAACTTCGCGTTAGCACGTATGCCCAGCAGCTCGGCACGATCACCAGCGTTTCCGCAAAACGCATCAGCACTTTGCTCCCATGATCACTAAGGCTACTCGCTAACCACGTCCATCAACGAATCGACATCCACGCTGATGTTCGATTCCTCATAGCCCGGATCCACGGGCTCGCCCAGATACATGGAATAAGCTTGGCCACGTGCACAAGCAACGTGGTACATGCAAGGATTCAATCGGAACGGTGTACCGATCTCGACGATTCGAGTCGACTCGGGTGCAAAAGCTAGATTCGACAAACCTGCTCCATGAGAGCCAACTACAATCTCCGCCTGCTGAAATAGAAGTATTTGATCCAAGATGGATAGATCCTCCATCACCACGCACTGGAATCCAGATTCAGTGAGCGGTCCGGTAAGCTCATCCTCATTGATGATCCGCCGGTACTTGCAACGTTTGCGTGAGATGTAAATCTTCTTGGTCGGGCTGGCGTTCGTCGAGAAACCTTCGATCGCCGCTAATGCAGTGCTATTCAGGAACTCAGCCGACCTGCGATGCATTGGCATGTGTAATTGGCTAGGAACTAGCAACCGCTCAGCTTGAATATGCTCGTAGCTAGTGGCCGGGATGACTCGGTCCGCCGAAATGCCGAACAGCATCAACATCTGTTTTTGAAATGCATGCTTGTAGTGGGTGAAAAAGTAGTCTGGTTCGATTCCAGCGTTCCGGTAGAACAGCAGCTTTGGCAGAACTTCGATCGTCCAGTGATAATAATTGTTGCGAGCGGGAAGAGAGGCCAGCACACCGACCGTAGCGTCAACCTTGCGAACGGGAGGTAACCGCCCGTAGTATTTCGATTTTGCACCAGAGTCAG
>DNPC01000844.1 GCA_003501565.1 Planctomycetaceae bacterium
GCTGCAAACCCTCCCCGGCCTTACTCGCTAACGCTCGCAAGCCCGACCCAAAAGGGAGGGTGAAGCTGTCGTCTCCCTCCCGCCGGGACTCTTAGGGAGCTCAGTTGGAATTCGATTGCGATTGATCACTCCGATGCAGCATCTACATCGATGGTGACGCGCCAGTAACCGTCCTTGAAATGGGCCTCGGAAACGCTGCCTTCGATGCGTTCGTCTTGAACCCGGACCGCTGCCTGACCGCGCGGGTTGAAGTCGGCTACGGTGATGATTTTCAGTTTTAGTTTTTTGGATTTCGGCGGGGAGACAAGCTGAGCAGGGAAGGTATAGCCGTCAGATGCATGAAAGATTGCATTCTGCTTAGGTATCATGGTCCACCTGGGACGCCACCGAGGGAACTATACAGCTACGCTGGGGCTAGGCGCAACTGTCCACCGCTTTGCGGTATGATCCACTTATCGAAAAGATGGTATGCGGTTTCCCACACCGCTGCCTGCGTGCCTCGAATGCTCAAAAATCGCATATTTTCGCCGACTTGCCACCCGCACAATCGTTAAGCTCCAGAGGATCTGGGTGAGCAACACCCCCGGCTGAGGAGTCGTTAAACCGCTAACGCGATTCTCCGCAAGCTGAATCCCATTGCTACAAGGAATAACTCGATGATTTTGCTTTCCATTAAACGTTTGGCCGTCGTTTCGGCGGTCTTGTTTTTCAGCGGTCAAATCCAGGCTGCGGGACCGCTTCGAGTTTACGTGTTGGTCGGGCAGTCGAATATGCAGGGCCACGCCCATATCCGCACCCTGGCCCACTTAGGCATGTCCGAAGAGACTCGGGGAACGTTAGAGAAGATCCAATCCGACGACGGTCAGCCACGCGTATTCGACGATGTGTGCATTTCCTATCTCTCGCGTGATGGCGTTAAGACGGGCCCGCTTTCGGTCGGCTATGGGGCTAACGAAGAGAAGATTGGGCCGGAATTGATGTTTGGGATTCGCATGCACGAACTCTCTGGCGAGCCAATCCTACTCATCAAAGCGGCTTGGGGCGGCAAGAGTCTCAACACCGATTTTCGTCCGCCTAGTGCCGGGGAGTATGTGTTTGCACCGGAGGCGATCGCCAGGCTTGAAAAGCAAGGCAAGGACGTGGCGCAAATCAAGGAGCAGCGCCGTGAAGCAACCGGCGTGTACTACCGGCAAACGATTGATCACGTAAAGAAAACGCTGGCATCGATCGAGGAAATTCACCCAGCCTATTCAGCCGACGCTGGCTACGAACTCGCCGGACTGGTCTGGTTCCAGGGATGGAACGATATGGTGGATTCTGGAACCTACCCCCTTCGCGGACAACCCGGTGGCTATGCAGCCTATAGCGAAGTCCTCAAACACTTGATCGCAGATTTTCGGCGCGACCTTGGCTCTCCGGAGCTGCCTTTTGTCGTCGGGGTTCTGGGAGTGGGAGGGCCCACTGAACTGTACGGTCCAAGCCAGCAGCGTTACCTGAGCACACACCAGGGTTTCCGTGACGCCATGGCAGCTCCTGCTAGCGATCCCGACCTAGACAAAGTGGCGGCGGTTTTGACCGAGAAGTGCTGGGACCGCAAGCTCGATGAACTGGTTGAACTTTCAGGCCGCGTGCGCGGTGAAGCACGCAAATTGGCTCGAGCAGAAGATTTACAGTCTGCTGTCAACGTGCTTTTCAAAGAGGAGGGCAATGCGGACCAAGCTTTAACTCGTGTCGCAGAGCTGCAAGCGTCAAAACAACTTCAGAAGGCCCTCACCGATGCAATGCTTGCTAAAGAATTAAGCGAGTCGGAAAGAAAATTGTTAGAGATTGGCGTTTCAAATGGCGGTTACCATTACCTGGGATCAAGCAAAATCATGACTTGCATCGGTAAGTCATTCGCTGATGCCATGTGGAAGCTGCGGCAGTAGGGCCAGTGATGGTCGCGTAGCCGCGTCTCGTGATATCGATTCTGTTGCTGACGATCGAAAGCGAGCCGGGTATTCTGAATAGTGCCAGTTCTAAGAAGCGGTCTCTGCGAGACTGGTCGATGTGCTAGGCGGCAGCGGGCAGCGATTGCTGTTCGCTGCTGAGTGCTGCCATGTCGAGAGGGACCAGAGTTTCACCTGCCTCCTGGCAGACCAAGACGACGGAAGTTTCGTCTGTAACCCGCAGCAACCAACTACCGACCGGGCCTGATAGTGGATCAGCCGGATCGATACCGCCATCGATGATCACGAGCTCGCTGGGACCGAACTTGTGCGCCACACGCGGAAGTGCTCCAGGTGCATCACCAGGCAAAAGTGATGCCCTGAGTCCCAGCTGGCTGGCTAGGCGATGGGCTGCTTTGAGCGTCAAGTGAGGGCGATCATCGCTGGACGATTCGAACGGATCGGTACCAATGTAACGCACGGAATCACCGCTGCTGGATTGAAGCAACTTGGCGATTCGCCTGAGTCGATCGCCGTTGCCAACGCCGACTTCCAAAACGGAGTCGAAGGGGCCGGCCAGTAGAGCTGCGAACAACGCTCTCTCGCTAACGGGCTTGCCGAAATGGTTCCAGTAGATTTTCTGCAACCAGCTCATAATCACCTCTGAAGACCGCTCTTGAACCGCGGCGTGCGTTGTGATCTTGGTAGAACCGTCGGCGGCCTATCGATTCTGCCAAGCATCCATGCCAGCGAGAATCGATTCAGCCTATCCGCCACTGGGTCAAAGGCTAGCTTCCTTGCCAACCTCCTCTCGCTACCACTGCGTTGGCGAGTCCTTCGCCTTGGCGAGCATCCTTGCTGTCAAGCAGCGTAGCTGAGTAGCGACGTCGTTCCACCGCAATGGAAAGCGTCGCTACCACGTAAATCGGCACAACAGGACCAAAAGTAGAAACCAGTTCTTCAATTCCCGCAAAGATTCCGGAGGCCCCAACATCCGCCTAACCGTCATAACCTCGCGCTGGGTGGCCCGCAACGATGCGCTGCTCGTCGCAGTGCTTCCTACGCCAAGTATCACAAGGCGTAAGTGAGCTACGCTGCCAATAGAAGCCAACACGTGCTTTTAGTGCGGGTACTGCTCACTCTCGATCCTCCGGCGTGGGAGAGTGGGATCGCTCAACACTTTACACCCAAATTCTGTAGCTTGAACATGCGATCTAAGTCACACGACTCAAGAACAAATGCAGCTCCATCGAACAAGAGAGATTCGGTAGGCAAGGCCGCGGTGAAGAGGTTCGCAGCTGACAACAGCTTGGTGGAAGTCTGCGAGCGTCGACTTGTGCTGAGCGCTCAGCTGCTGATGGAGGTTGCCGCCGACCAAGCGATTCAGATGCACGGCCAGCTTGGCGACTGGGACGATAGCCTGGCACAAAGCTGCGTGCCGGTGACTCAAGCAACTGACCAGGACGCGTCAGTCGAGCTTGATACCTTTGCAGAGCTGCATCGGCCGAGTTCTCGATTACCTTCGACGCTTGGAATGGCTATCAATCCGCAAATGGCGGAAGCTCATCAAGCGACCGGTTGGCAAACCGCACAAGACGAATTTGGGCTTACCGGCCGCGGCCAAACTGTCGCGGTCATCGATACGGGCATCGCTTGGGACCATCAAGCATTAGGTGAGGGGTTTGGACCTGGGTACCGAGTCGTCGGTGGATGGGATTTCACGGAAGAGAACGATGCCGTGCCGTATGACGACGGTCCGTTTGGCTATCACGGGACGCACGTTGCTGGCATTATTGGAAGTGATGATGCGACGCACACGGGTGTTGCACCCGAGGTGGATTTGGTTTCGCTGCGTGTGTTCAACGATACGGGAGATGGGCAGTTGTCTTGGGTGGAAGATGCATTGTCATGGGTTCATGACCATCAAGATAGCTTCGAAAACCCAATCACAACGGTGAACCTCTCTCTTGGTACCGCTTGGAACTCCGACACCGTTCCTAGCTGGGGCACGCTGGAAGACGAACTGCAGGCATTGTATGAAGACGGCATCGTTGTGACTGCTTCGGCAGGAAACTCGTTTGCAAGCTACGGAGAGTCGGGCCTGTCGTATCCGGCGGCGAGTCCATTTGTTCTGCCGGTTGCTAGCGTTGACGATGACGGTTCGCTCAGCGACTTTAGCCAGCGTCACGAAAGAGCGCTCGCGGCACCGGGGAGCAACATTCGAAGCACGGTCCCGGACCATTTGCTGGGCAGTGATGGAAACGCCAACGACTTTGCGTCGGCGAGTGGGACGAGCATGGCCGCTCCGTACATGGCTGGTGCATCGGTACTGGTCCGTCAAGCAATGGAGATGATTGGCCATACGGATATCGATCTGGACAGTATTGCAGCGCACCTTCGGGAGACGGGCAGCTCTGTTTTTGATGCTGCCACCAACCAGAGCTATGACGTACTCAACCTACACAATGCGCTGGATTCGCTGCTGCCCGATGACATCGTTGGAGACTCACTGGGGACAGGGCAACTCATCGATGTATCTGCGGCGCAGCATAGCGGCTGGATCAACAGCCTCGGCGATGCTGATGTTTTCACTTTTACAGCTAGCTCTAGCGGGACGCTTCAAATCGACGGCGATAGCCAGTGGCTAAGTGGTCTAACGTGGACGCTGCACAGCAACGGTAGTCAGCT
>DNPC01000170.1 GCA_003501565.1 Planctomycetaceae bacterium
GAAAATTGGAGATCCCTGAGGGCGCCTCACGCACGATTCTGCCCGGCCATTTAAAGCCTGATTTGGAGAAGATCAACGATGCTGTAGGCCAAACGCTGGAGTGTGGCCCACGCGACATTCGAGATTTACCCTTGTTTTTCGGGGGAAAGTCGGCGGAGCGCGAGGGCTACGGACGCTATGACATCGAGATCATCGCAGAGATCAATCACGCAGATCGACTCTCCGCCGAGCAGCTCTTAAACCGCGCTCAGGCACTTGCCGCCCAGGGTGCAAACGTAATCGACCTCGGCTGCTCGCCCGGTCACCGCTGGAACGGTATCGGCGATGCAGTTAAGCGGCTGTGTGACGAGGGATTACGTGTATCGGTGGACTCGTTTGATGTCAACGAAGTAGCCAGCGCCTGCCGCAGTGGTGCGGAGTTGGTCTTGTCGGTCAATAGTTCTAATCGCCAACAGGCTAGCGATTGGGACACCGAAGTGGTCGTTATCCCGGATACGCCAGACGATTTTCGCAGTTTTGAAGAAACGATAAATGTCCTGGAAGATGCCGGAGTGCGACACCGTTTGGACCCTATCCTGGAGCCGATTGGTTGCGGGTTTGCGGTAAGCTTGCAACGCTATGCCGATTGTAGGCGGCGCTGGCCCAATGCGAGAATGATGATGGGGATCGGCAACATTACGGAGCTGACGGATGTCGATTCTGCGGGACTGAATGTTGTGCTGCTGGGTATCTGTCAAGAACTTGGCATTCAGTCCGTTCTAACCACGGAGGTGATCAACTGGGCGAGGTCGAGTGTACGCGAGTGCGACCGCGCTCGGCGGCTCGTTCACTATGCACAAACCAACGGGCGTCCGCCCAAACGTGTTGAACCAAGCTTGGTGATGCTGCGTGACGATCGCGTAACAGAATATCCGACCAGTGTCCTGGATCAGATGGCTAGCGAGATCCGTGACAAAAACATCCGACTGTTTGTCGCCGGTGGATGCCTTCACGCGGTATCAGCAGGCGTCCATGTGTCGGCCCCTGAGCCATTTGCACTCATGGAAGCACTACTTGCAAGCAAGGTTGGCGACTCGATTGACCGAAGTCACGCTTTTTACCTGGGCGTCGAGATGCAAAAGGCGCTCATCGCCTTAACGCTTTCAAAGCAGTACGATCAAGACCGCGCGCTTCGTTGGGGACTCCTGACCGTCGAAGAAGAATCGCACCGGTTGCTGCGAGATGGAGCAAGTAAGTCCGACCAGTGAGATTTTGGTGTGTGAAGAACGATAACCAAACCATCGCTACTTGGAATCGCAGAACTGCCGAGCAACACCTGATTCCCACGGACCAAACGGAATGAACAACACCCACACTGCTACTGAGACTATCCCTGCGTACCGCAGGCAGCAAGCTGCAAATAGCGGCGCAGACCGTCAATTCTTAAGGATTCTGTGGGGCTACAGTATTTCCATTTGGCTAATCTTTCCACTCATCTCTTGGTTTGACAATGTGCCAGGGCTTCTCTTGGCCATCGTCGCGACTGTCGCTCACGCGTCAGCGTTCTTGATTCACCGCTGGTCTCGTTGGCGTGCAATCGTTGCGACCCAGTGCGTTCTACTCTTCTGGCTCGCCGCGCATGTGTGGCTGCTTGCAATCATTTCCGGAATCTATGCGCTCATGGTTGACCCGAACGTTCCATGGCAGGAGTAGGACACGTCAGTAATAGTGACATGCTCTAAGGGCTCAAAGCCGAATCCGTACCGTGTGCCGAACCAGGATTCGCAGCTATCGACTTACGGGCGATCGAATATCCCGGAGGAAGACAGAGGTTCTTTTCGTAAATCTGTGGGTATAGCAATCTATTTTGGTGCAACGCATTGCTTGCAGAAACTCGGCCCGATCAGAACCACTGCTGGCTGATCGGCTTGAAGACTAGTTCTGGAACGTGAAGTGCTTTGGGGAGAGCGACGAGGGCGACGATGAGTTCAGCGACATCTTCGGGCTGAAGGATGCGTTCCTTATGTTCTTCGCTCACCGGCGCAGGACGCTGCTCGAGTAGCGGTGTGTTCACCTCTCCAGGGTAGACGTTGGTAACACGAACTCCGTCCTCGGCAACTTCGTTGGCGACGCAAGTGCCTAGCGAGGTCATCGCAAATTTGCTGGCTGAGTAGGCGATGCCACCGAGCGCGATAGCTCGCTTGCCAGCTACGGAGGAAATGTTGATGATCAGGCCGTCCCGCCGCGCCCGCATCGCCGGCAAGACCGCATGCAAGCAGTTGTAAGCTCCAGTCGCATTGATAGCTAGGACCTGATCCCATTGCTCGGGCTGCATTTCGGCCATGCTACGATTCTTGATGTTGATGCCTGCGGCATTGATCATGACGTCGAGCTGACCAACTTGCTCAGTCGCTTGGGCGAAGAAGCCGTTCGTGCTTTCTCGGCTGGCAACATCGATTTCCAGGCATGCGATCTCGGTGCCGGCAGCGGTCTCCTCCAGGGCCGACATTCGCCTGCCTCCGATCACGACCTTGGCACCTGCTTTGGCAAGGGCTCGGGCAGAGGCTTGTCCCATCCCGGTTCCGCCGCCGACGATGACGACGCCTAGACCTGAAAGTTGCATCAGTTTTTCCTTTCGTTAGCTTGTTTTCGCTCTTTGAGAGGCAGCCAAGAATAGAGACTGTCCTCATTGGCGAACAGGACACTGACCGCCTCAGTGAGGGGATCGCACCCCCTTCTAGACTCAAAGTCGTCCCAAATGTTGGCGTGTTGAGCTTGACTTTGGCTGCCAGAAACAAATAATTAAGCATCCGGATGAACGGATGGATGGCTTCGCCCTCGTGAATAACCTAAGCTTTCCTACGTATCCCGAGTGACGGGAACCCCGCCCCTCTGGGGGATTAGTAAAAACTGCAGCGAGAGATGGCTTCGTGAAGAGTGCTCCATTGGGTTGGATGCAAACGCTCGCCGACGCGACCCGCGTTCGGTTGCTGCGGCTCTTGGAGCGTGAGGAACTGTCCGTATCCGAGCTGTGCACCATTGTCCAGCTGCCGCAAAGCACCGTCAGCCGCCACCTGAAGGTGTTGTCGGCGGACGCTTGGATCGCAAACCGTCGCGATGGG
>DNPC01000705.1 GCA_003501565.1 Planctomycetaceae bacterium
CGAGCTCGCCGGAAACTCCTTCACGGGTCCCTGCCCTCAGAATCCCCGCCCTCAGAATCCCCGCCCTCAGGATCCCTGCCTCCTCGGCTCCCCAACTCACCGGGCGTCCAAGACTCTCTAGGAAATCTCGCGGGATGACTGGGCGATATTGTAGCAAGCATCAAGTCTCGATTTCACGAGCGCTAACATCGCGTCATCGTCCAAATCCTGAAACTCTTCGACGTCAATTGCTTCGCCAACGGCGATACGCATCGGGTAGCGGATAGGCAACTTCGCACCCTTCGGCAGCGCGTTGTAAGCACCAGTAATCGCAATAGGAATCAAGGGGACCTTGCACCGACGTGCCACGGCCAAGAAACCAGGCTTGAGCGGGGCAATCCTTCCATCGGTCGTACGTGTACCCTCAGGAAAAATCAGGACCTTTTTGCCGCTGCGGACTCTTCGAATCGTTTCTTTCAACCCGCCCAGCCCACTGCGATCTCGGTCCAATTCGATAGCGTCCAGAAGGGTAATTAATGCTCCAAACAACCGATTCTTAAAGAGCGTGCGGCGTGCCAAGTAATTCAATTGTTCGTTGAAAGTTGCGCCGACCAATACCGGATCAAAGTGACTCTGATGTGTGCTCAAGATAAGCGCGGGACCTTCGACCAAAGTGTGCTCGCGCCCAAACGCTCGAAAATCGAAGAGAAACACCGAGACGATCCGGCTACTCATTCGGATGAATCGGTAAAACAAACTCTTACCGAGACTCTTTTCGTACCCCTTTTTGCGGGACTTAGCCCTATCAGCCATGATCCGCCCCGTCGGAGTTCGTTGTCGGACTTCTCCCGGAGCTTAGCGCGATCCCAGAGGCTGCCAATTTCTCGCGACAAATCGATTCCACTTGTTCAACGACGGACTCCAGTGACAACCCGTCGGTGCAAAACTCATGAGCATCTTTGGCCTTGCGGAGGGCACCAACCGGGCGAGCTTGATCGGCCGCATCGCGACGATTCTGCTGCTGGAGAACTTCTTCGAAAGTCATTTCGATTCCACGAGAATCCAGTTCAATCTGCCGGCGTCGTGCTCGCTCTTCGCTACTGGCGTACAGATAAAATTTGCACGGTGAGTCGTAGAACACCTCGGTCCCCTGATCGCGTCCTTCGGTAACGACCTGCTTACCCTGCGTCCAAGTGCGCTGAAGCTGCGTAAGCAGTTTTCGGACGGCAATGTTATCGGCCACTCGCGAAATTGCACCAGCCACCTCGGGCGTTCGTATCTCTTTGGATACGTCTTCGCCGTTAAGCGTCACCCTTTCATCGCCTATCATTATTTCGAGCTGCTCAGCCAGTGAGGCTACTGCCTGTTCGTCGGCTGGATCGACCTGCGACCGCAGAATTGCTAACGTAACGCAACGATACATTGCACCAGTGTCGAGAAACGCAAATCCGAGGCGACCAGCCAGTTGTTTTGCGACGGTGCTCTTTCCTGCGCCAGCTGGGCCGTCAATTGCGATGACAATTCCCGATGGGGGGTTGTTGGTGGTCAAGATACACACCTGAATTGAGAATGTCCAAACCGGACTTGATTACTTTTTCGTCTCGCTGAAGTATCCCATGGCGGCGCCAAGAACCAATCCACCAAGGTGGCAAAGGTCTGCGAATCTCCATGCTGGGATGGCACCGCTGAGCCCAATGACAATTGAGCCAATCATAAGAACAAGGAATGGCATCGGAATCGAGATGCCAAACGTTGGATTTATTTGCGAGCGAACCCACACATAGCCCACGAAGCCATAGATCACGCCGGAGATACCTACAAAGTTTGGGTTGCCTCCCAGCGATGAAGGCATCAATCCTTGCAGCAAATTCGGCACAATGGCTAAAGCAAGCACCATCAAAGCGTAGCGCGGTGTCCCGAGTATTCGCTCGATTACGCGCCCAAAAATCACCAGCCCCAGCATGTTCATGCCCAAGTGCATTGGACCGCCATGCAAAAATATGGGTGTGATAATGCGCCACAGCTCACCTTGCTTCAAGCTGGCTGCGGGGTCGCCCTCGCTCTCTTGCAAATCAACAAATTTCAGTTGCTTGACGATCTGTTTGCCCCAGGAGCTGTTTGGTCCTGGAGATCCAAAGTTGCTCAACAACCCCAACACAACGCACAAGACCAACAGGGTGAGAGTTAACGGTGGTATTCGCCCCGACATCATGCCAGGTCGAACCACCATCTTGACCTCACGGATGTTCTTCCGGATCTCGGTCTGCTTGGCCTGCTCTTGTTCCAGTCGAGTCTTGGCCTTCGCCAGAACGCCCTCATAGCGAGCATGCTGCGGATCTTGCCGGAACAATTCCAACTCGTCTACCGCTCGCCGGAGCTTGTCTTCTTCGCGAACCCAAATCTCCCAGCTGTTTCCGTCAGCAGATTCGATGTGCGTCGAAATGTCGTTTACGAGCAGATGGGCGACCAGTCGTTCCGCATTCTCGCGGCCGTCGATTTCACCGAGGCAACGCATGCAATGTTAGCCCGTAAGTTGGAGGGGATAGCGCAGAGGTTGCGGTGCAAAAGAGCTTGAGTCCGCCCGACTGCCGGAAACTCGGTATTCTAACTCAACGTCGCCTAATGCGGCAGGGCGCCGTCGGCTCTGGTTTACCCGACAAGTTTTTGCCAACTTCACGCCACAGCGCAGATAGAGCTACGCTTTTCGCCATTGACCTGGTAGCAGCCGTTGGAGTGCGGCAGATTAC
>DNPC01000467.1 GCA_003501565.1 Planctomycetaceae bacterium
ACCGAATGATGATTGCGACCGGTCAGCAAAGCGGCTCGCGTCGGAGAGCAAAGCGCCGTTGTGTGAAAGCGGTTGTATTTGAGTCCCTCTGCAGCCAATCTGTCCATCGCCGGCGTTTCGATCGCACCCCCAAATGTGCCCGCAGCTCCAAATCCGACATCATCCAGCAATACCAACACCACATTGGGAGCACCGGCTGGCGCTGTGGGAGCGATTAGCCGTGGTGGCATAGAATCAGCAGCGGTCTGTCCTATCTTGCCACCAACCACGGAGACATCGATCGGCAGAGTCGATCGATCAAACTTGACCTCTTCGGCGCAGAGAATCCCCGCGTTCATGCATGCCAGGGTTAGGCTCACAAAACTGATCAATTCGATTTTCATGACGCAAATCTTCGTTTTGTTTAATCGATGAATCTCTACCGCGCATACAGGTCCGTACAGAGCCGGTGCTCCTGTTTGGATGTTCGGACTGGCCTGAATGTGCGACAAAAGACTAGTAACGCTATACTTATCCAGTCCCCCTAATGGTATTGATTTTTCTTTTTGGCGCTACGTAATTTCCGCAATCCGAGAAATGTCACTTTGAGCGATCGAAGCCGCGACTTTGCCCCTCTTTTTGTCGCGATCGAGTGTGCCCATGAACCTCAGAAAATCCTATGTCGATTTCGAGCCCTACTGCGATGCGATTTTGCATGCAGATTTGCGGATGCGAGTGCTTGGTATGGAACAAGCCCGCTACTCGATCGTTCAATCCATCGTTGGGAGAATTGGGATTCAATGGGCCGCGGAGGGCTCAGGGCAACTTTCCGAGGGTTCGACAGACCGAGACGCGTTCGGTCTGTACCTACAATTGAACGCCCGTCCTAGACTGCTAAACGGAATGCACCTATGCCCAGACTCGGTTGTGGTTTTTCCGCCCGGTGCTGAGTTTTGTTTTGCATGTGATCATGCCAATAGCTGGTTAGCCGTCCGAATTCCAACGGAGCTAATCGCGGTGCATAGGCAAGAAGAATTGCTCGGCGCGATTACTCTGGTTCGGTGCATCCGTAGTGCACGAGCTCTTCGTACTTGTGTAACTTCTTATCTGCAGGCTGCCGAAAGCAATTTTGTGCTAACGCAATCAACTGCTGCAGAGGCAGCGTTTGAAAGTGAAGTGCTGGCGATTGCACGACGAGTGTGCGTCCGTTCGTCTCCGCGACGGGCAAAGTCTCCCGAGGCGTTATCTCCGCTCACCACACGACACGACCGACTTGCAATCGAAGCCGCAGAGTTAATCGAGGCATCGATGAAGAGCTCGATCTGCGTGGGCGACATTGCCAATTCACTGGGAGTTTCCGAGCGGACTTTGTTGACTGTGTTCCGCTCCCGGTTCGAGCAGTCGCCGAGTCGCTTCATTCAGTCGATGCGCCTAAACCAAGCGAGGAGGGCGCTGCGGAATGCCTCAGATACCGGTGCCCTTGTACGCGACATTGCAGCTGATTACGGTTTTTGGGATTTCGGACGCTTTGCTTCCAAGTATCAACGATTGTTCGGAGAACTCCCAACACAAACTGTGAAGAATCGCAAACTGGCAAATAGCCGGTCTACCTGATGACCTTCATAGTTTGCAGCGATCATAGAAGAAACGATCGCTGAAATCCCGAATGCTAGATCTAAGGTACGTATTCGCGGATTAACGCAATGCCTCTCGGATCTGTTTTGGCTTATCGGTTGTGATCGAGTCGACGCCAAGCGACTGGAAGTACTTCGCGTCGGATTCATTATTGACGGTCCATACATGCAGCTCAAAGCCTGCTGACTTGATGGCCTTGGCAAACTCCTGGTTAACGACTGAGCGTTCTCCCTTGGTTCCAAGCCCGGTTGCATCGCATTGAGACAGCGTTTTGACGATTTGGGAAACACTAGGCTGCATGCGACCGTCGGCGCCCTGCTTGTAGCTGGTTAGCCAATTCACTTTGTACTCGGGCATCGCCTTGCGAGTTGCTTTAACCACCTCACTGTCAAAACTGATGACAACGATTTGATCCGATTGCAGCTTCGATTCGTTCAATACCTTTGCAAGCCGCGGAACAATTTCAACACCGCACTTGATTTCGACGAAAATCTTCTTCCCCTCAGGGATCGTTGCCAAGACTTCCTCGAGTAGTGGAATGCGTTCTCCACGAAACTTTCGACTCTTCCAAGCCCCAACGTCCAGCGTACGTAGTTGTTCTGTTAAAGTCTTCGCTACTATCCGCTTTTTGCTTCTCGGTGATGTTCTTTCGGTGTCTTTGTCGTGAATGCAAACGATGTCGGCATCGGCAGATAGATAGAAGTCACCCTCAATGGCATCAGCGCCGTCCTCCCAAGCGATCTTGAAGGCCGCCAAAGTATTCTCGGGTGCATGGTAGGACGCACCTCGGTGCGCAACGATTGCCTGAGCTCTAGCCACGGTTGGGAGCATCAAGATTCCAATCATAAGAATCAAAGAACGTTCTAAGTGGCTCTGACGAAACTGGAAGTCTGCTACACTCAACGGTAAACTCCATGGCTGAAACCCAAAAGACATTTTGCACTAAGAATAGATGCTGCAGGGTTCTGCGTGTTGCGCACGTTCGTGAATTATGCGAGAGGAAAATCCAACGCGATGTCTAGGGGCGATTGAGTTGTGGCAACGAGCCTTGAAAAGGCAACAGGCAAGGTACTACGGTCATTGGCTAGCAAGAATGGTCCTGCAGATCATTGAAAGCGAGTCGCCATGATCTGGAATTGGTACCGAGTGCCCGTACTACCCGTGATTCCGATTCTGGTCTTTTGCGCGGGTTTGAGATTGTACTCCTGCACTGACTCGCTGGTCTGGGCAGTTTCCAGTTGCGTTCGCTGCACGGTGACGACGATTGCCCGGTAAGTTCGATTTTGAAGGTAGACTTCGTTTCCGAATTGACTGTTCCGAGGGCTTTCGTAAACGATCATCGCCTTGGGCGTTTCGGAATTTGAGGGGGTAGTTTTCCCGGCACCCTGCCCCTTCCCTGCTGTCGCAATATAGCGATCTAATCTGACCCAAGTTTCGTCTGACCACTTAACGGAGCCAGCCGAAAGTTTGCCCTCGGTTCCCCATACTCGGAAGCTGCCGTCATCGCTGAGCCGCACGTGCGCGCGGCGGCCATTCTCGTCGACCAGTAGG
>DNPC01000327.1 GCA_003501565.1 Planctomycetaceae bacterium
CTTGCGTGGAGACTATCGTTAGCGAGCCAGCGGCCGCGTATAAATGCGTAGCCTGGGGAACTCCTTCCGCAATGCCGCAACGTTTTGTTCGGCCAATTGTGCTCCATAGATATGCAAATCACGAAGAGCGGGTAGCGCAGCCAACTTTCGCACGCTCTCAGCCGTTAAGCGATCGCCGCGAATTCTAAGCAGGCTGAGACTAGACAGGTCAAAGCTCGAGAGTTGCTCGATGCCTTCGCGCGTCAATCGTGATGCCGGCATTTCCAGCCATTGAAGGTTTCGGAACTGCTCGATTCGGGCAAGGTCGCTATCTTCAATGGTAAGCCCGCCAAAGTTGATGCTGACCGGATTCCCGTCTGGTCCCGTCTCAACATCGAAGGCGATGGAAAGTGCAGCTTCCTCGGAATGCCCTAAGTCCTGGAGGAACTTGATCACACCGGGCAAAGTGCACCGCGTACCATCGACTACCAGGGTCTCTAAACCCACACAGCTCTTGAAAGCTTTCAGCCCTTGGTCGGATATGTTGCAACCACCAAGAGTCAATTCACGCAATTTGGGTAAACCATCCCCAATGGCCGACAAGGCGGCGTCATCGACGGTTGAACCATCAAGGCGCAGTACCTCAAGATTGCCCAGCTGCCCAAAGTGCTTGCAGCCTTCACGCGATAGCCTGCTTCTACGAAGTGACAGAACACGCAAATTCACCTGTTGAGCAACCGATGCGGCCACACGGTCATCGACACTTGGAACGTCCAAATAGACTTCCTCAATACTAGCCGCCTTCACTAGTTCACTTATTCCCAGAGCTGTTTGCTGGTTGCCTCCTGCGGCAACTACCTGGAGGTTGGGAAGCTGTGCCAGCTGCCGTAAGCCTCGGTCGCTAATCTGGGTTCCCTCGATCGACAAGTGCTCGAGTTTTTGGCACGCAAGCAGCGCGGGAATCGCCGCATCTGATATTTCCGTCTGACCTATCCACAACCTCTCAAGCCGACCTTGCCCTGCGACTTTGCTCAGCCCTTGGTCGCTAACGGCAGTACCGTTCAAGGCCAACCAGCGTAGGCTCTTGAGTTCTGCCAGTGGCTCCATTTCGGCGTCTCCAACCTCTGCTCGCTTGGCAGCGATTGCACCTTCGTCAGCGACGGTATCAAATTTCGCAAAGGTGACGTAGAAGATGTCATGTGACCAATTAATGTCGCCCAGCCATTTGCTTAAAAATCCGACTCGCGTGTCTGCTTCGGCATCATCCGTCGCACGGAAATCACTGAGTCTCTCGCCAGGCTCAAGTTGAAAGTCGTAGTAGTAGTAAGCTTCGGTTTGATCGAAGATTTCAATACAGGCCTGTTGCGTTTTAACGACCCGCTGTCGCTTTACGAACCATCCGGCAGTCCAGCTGACGGCAAATACAATGATGGCAAGCACTAGGATGCGAGCGATCTTCATTTGTGACACATCCCCAAACTTTATGGACCAAACCGTAGAATATACCTCAGTTTAGTCGGGTCTTTAGCAATGGCTGACACTAGGCCGCGAAGCATACCCCGCCAACTGGAAGTAACGCAAACCTATTAATTGTCTATTTTGCACCCGGAGTTCTTTATGCTGCCGTGCCGCGACAACTCGATCGCAGTGCTCTTGAAAGTGGCGATGCTATGCGGCCTAGCATCGCTTGGATGCAGTTCAAATCGCGACGCTTCCAATGGTGATTCCGCTCTCGTTGGCGAGGCCAAGATCGGCGAACCGCTGGAACTCTTTACAACGGTACCGATTGGTGCTTCCTTCGACCGCTTGCCACGGATTTCCCATCTTGTTTCTACGGATTTCGACCAAGATGGCCAGCCAGACGTTATCGTGTGTGACTGCACCAAGAACACGGTAAGCATCCTGAGGCGATCTACAACAACAGAAGCAGAGTCGTCAACGGAGCCCGAGTACACAGAACAGGTTATCTTGGACGGAATCGTAGCGCCAGCGCGCGTCGAGGTTGTTGACTTTGACGCAGACGGTGACCAAGACCTATTCGTGGCTGTTCTCGGCAAGCTCAATCCGAGCAACGATCCTATCGGTTCACTTATTGCACTCGAGAACATTGCCGGGGATGGCGGTGGTGATGGCGATCGCGATGTCGCCAGCGACGAAAAAACGTTTTCGTTTCGCCGACATGATGTGCTGGTCGACGTAGCCCGGGTATCGGACGTGCGAGCGGGCGACCTGGACGGCGATGGTGACCGTGACTTGGTCGTTACCCAGTTCGGCTACTACGACGGTGGGTTGCAGTGGCTCGAAAATCAAGGCGACTGGCAGTTTGCGCCGCATGCATTGTGCGATTTAGCCGGTGGTATCCACGGTGAGATCGCTGACATGAATGGAGACGGTTTCGCCGACATCGTCTTGCTCCTTAGCCAAGAGATTGAGGAGCTGCGTATTTTTTACGGTGATGGAAAAGGGCAATTCGAGCAATCGACAGCATGGTCTGCGAACAATCCAGACTTCGGATCTTCCGGTTGCTGGACAGTCGACTTGGACCTGGACGGGGACATGGATGTTCTTTACGCCAATGGTGACGCGTTCGACTACTCGCCGCCCAGGCCCTGGCCGTGGCACGGTCTCCAGTGGCTTGAGAACGTTGGCGATCGCAAGTTCAAGTACCATCGCCTGGTGGAGCTTGGTGGTGCAGTCAACATGCATGCGGCCGATTACGATCAGGACGGTGACTTGGATATATTCGCCACCAGCACGTTCAATGACTGGTCGTCGCCAGAGTCCAGTAGCTTGATAGTGCTAGAAAACACTGATAACATGCAATTTGTATCTCACCGACTCGCGAACAGCCCAACCCACATCCAAGCTCTAGACGTCGGAGATTTCGACTCCGACGGATCGATTGATTTGATCACTGGCGGCATGCACGTTTTCGAGCCGAACGATCGTGTGGAACGCGTCCTGCTTTGGCAGGGAATCTCGCGGTAGATGCAACGCCCGAGACCCCAAAAGATCAGACGTATTAACCTGTTATTACTTTA
>DNPC01000356.1 GCA_003501565.1 Planctomycetaceae bacterium
TAAAGATGATTCGCAAACTTGTATTTGCCACCACTCTGGCCCTTCTCTGCCCGTTCACAACGCCCAGCATCGGCGCTGACTCGCCGGGTATCTCCAAGGAAAAACCTGCCAAGGGGCCGAGTGTGAAAGTAGAAGATGGGTATATGGTGCCGTACACGATTACGGTCCCTGGCAGCGACGTGACCATCGATATGGTCCCAGTGCCTGGTGGAACATTCAACCTCGGAAGCCCCGAGGATGAGGATGGCTTCGAAGACGACCAAGGCCCGCAAATCCAGGTCAAAGTCGAACCAATGTGGGTTGCCAAGTATGAAACGACGTGGAAGCAATACCAGCTTTACATGGCAATGTACCAGCTGTTCAAGGACCCTGATCTCCGCAGCGCGCGGCCCCTGACGGACGAAAACGCAGTGGATGCAGTGACGGCTCCAACGGAGTTATACGAACCGTCCTTCACCTTCGAATTTGGGCAGGACGACGAATTGCCCGCTGTCACCATGACGCAGTATGCCGCCAAACAGTACACCAAATGGCTTAGCAAATTGACCGGTCAACAATACCGATTGCCGGCGGAAGCCGAATGGGAGTACGCCTGCCGGGCCGGGAGCGAAGACGCTTTTTCGTTCGGTGAAGATGAGGATGAACTGGAAGAGTACGCATGGTATTACGACAACGCTGATGACTTGCCGCATCCAGTTGGCGAAAAGAAACCGAACGCTTTCGGTTTGCATGACATGCACGGAAACGTGATGGAGTGGGCCATCGATGGCTATACCGACGACGGATACGCTAGTCTCTCAGAAAAAGAACAACCGCTTGCAGCGCTCGATACGATTCGATGGGCGGAATCCTACGATAACCGCGTCGTGCGGGGCGGTAGCTTTCAGGACGACCCTGAACAGTTACGTGCAGCCGCCAAGCTGACTAGCGATGACGACAACTGGCGGGAAGACGACCCCAATTCACCGCTAAGTCCCTGGTGGTACACGTCCGACCCAACGCGCGGCATCGGCTTCCGCATTTTCCGGAGCTACAAACCAATTGAAAAGCAAATGATTGCCAAGTTCTGGGAGATCGATAACGAAGATATTGAGTTCGATGTCGACTTTCGTCTAACAGGCGGCCGCGGTGCGAAGGCGGTAGTCGACCCAAGTTTGGCCGAGGAAATCAAAAAGCTCAACGAACAGTAGCTTGCACGCTCGCAGCCAGGGCCGAGAGAGGCCGCAGCAAAAGGAACTTCTTTGAGCGACACAGCAGACAAGCCGAAAGGTCAAATCGCGGTCGATCGCCTCCAATGGGGCTCGCTGAACGATTGGATCCAGCTCGTCAGACTTCCAACGGCCTTCACGCTGCTAAGTAATTGTCTAGCTGCTGCCATCGTGGCCGGCACGCTCTGGTGGCCGCTAACGGCGCTTCTGCCCGCAATTTTTGCATCTTTGCTTGCCTACTGGGCTGGCATGATCCTGAATGATGTAGTCGATTTGGAAGAGGACCGGATTCATCGACCGGACCGGCCGCTGGTTCGTGAAAAGATCTCCCCGGTCCTGGCTGGACATGTTGCCCGAGCATTCCTGTTACTCGGGCCGTTCATCGTTCTGACTGTTGTCACGTTGCATCCAGTGGAACAGATTTGGCGACTAGCCGCCTTTATGTCCAGTGCAATTCTTTCGTGTTGTGTTTACTTCTATAACTCGCCGATGAAGTTGACTCCGCTTGGCCCCGTCCTGATGGGTGCCTGTCGCGGTATGAATATCTTAGCAATTGGCTGCACTTTGCTCGCCGTGCAAGTAGCGGCACCCACAGGCTCCGATACCGAAACTCAGCTTTCAAGCGCCGAAGCGACACTCTCCGCCGAACCGGCAGCAGGTGACGAGCAAACTCTACCGTCGACAGCCCCGGCAGAAATCGAGTCTCCGGTGGCCGCAGGCGAGGCTCTCACAAGCGACACTGTTCAGCTGCCGTCAGCATTGATCGGTTATGCTGCTGCGATCGCGATTTACATCATTGGGGTGACGACATACGCAAGGCATGAAGAGAAAGAAAGTTCGCCAACGATCTTGAGCTTCGGACTCACACTCCAGGTTGGTGGTCTTGTTCTCTTGGGAGCTCTCCCGATCATGCTCAAGGATTCCGAGAGTTTTCGCACGCTCGATCCAACACGAGGTTATCCATTGCTCATCGGACTGATCAGCATGACGATCATTAACCGATCCATGGCAGGTATCCGCCATCCAGTAAGCCGAAAAGTACAACTGGGTGTGAAACATTCGTTGCTTAGCCTAATTCTTTTGGATGCTGCAGTCGTGCTGATGTGGTCTGGCCCATGGTATTCAGGAGTCCTGATTGCACTTCTCCTGTTGGCCCTTTTTAGTTCAATCAAAGTTCGTTCAACATGATGATTTAGCCGACTCACTCCGCGGAGCGTTCGATGTCTTTACACAAATCATTACATCATTTCCTTCGCAGGCCGGTCTCTAGATTCTTCTGTAAACAGCCCAGAGCTTCCCGCTTAGACTCACCAATTGCAGTTGGCCAACTCCTGGTAGTCGTATCGGTTGCTTTGATGCAAGTTGCTTGTGTTTGTACCGACAAAGCAATCGCGCAAACCAAGCCGGAGGCACTTGATGCCGCCAAACGTGCGACCCACTTTCTCACCGAAAGCGTCGCGGAAAATGGCGGCTACCTGTGGAATTACTCCGAAGATTTAGAGCTTCGTGAAGGCGAGGGGATTGTTCAGACGCAGACGGTCTGGGTCCAGCCTCCGGGCACACCCGAAATCGGTATGGCCTTCGTTGAGTTGTTCAACGCCTCCGGTGACGTGCAGTTTCTATTCGCAGCTTACGAAGCCGCCCGCGCATTACAGGCAGGCCAAATGCGCAGCGGTGGGTGGCAAGCACAGATTGAGTTTGAACCGCAGCTGCGACGTAAATGGGCATACCGCACCGATCCACGTTCCAAGCGTAGCAAGGACCAGTCAAGCCTTGACGATGACAAAACACAATCTGCGATTCGATTCCTAATCGCACTCGATGTTGCCTGCGACGGACAAGCCCCTGTTGTCGCTGAAATGGTGCAACATGGCCTGGACGGTCTGCTCAACAAAGCCCAGCTATCTTGCGGCGGGTTTCCCCAAGTCTGGACCGATCAATCGATTGAACCGACTGATCGGCCCAAGCGAGCATCCTTCCCGGTAACTTGGCCAAGAGAATACCCAGGCCATCGCGAATATTGGTATCGACCAACGCTAAATGATGACCTAGCCCCGACCGTGATGGCCACACTACTGGCCGCCAATGCTGCTTATGACGACCCGCGGCTTATGAATGCCGCGCGGCGGTTAGGTGATTTCTTGCTGGCTGCACAGCTGCCAGATCCACAGCCCGCCTGGGCACAGCAATACAGTTTCGCCTTACAGCCGATCTGGGCTCGGAAGTTTGAACCTCCTGCCGTCACCGGCGGTGAATCTCAAGGTGCCATGACAACCTTGATGGACTTGTTCGAAGCGACCGGGGAAGCAAAATACCTCGAACCAATCCCCGATGCACTTGATTACCTGGGAAAGAGTTTGTTGCCCAACGGCAAACTGGCTCGCTTCTACGAATTGAAGACAAACCGTCCACTATATTTTGACCGCCAATACAACCTGACGTACAACGCGGATGATCTCCCGACGCACTATAGTTTTGAAGTACCCAGCCGCCTCAAGCAACTCCGCGAGCGCTATAATCAGCTAAGTAATGGCTCAGATAAACAGAGCAACAGCAGAACGATTGCGCGATCCAAAGTGCGCGAGATCATCGCCGAGCTTCAACCTGCAGGGTACTGGCGAACGGAAACTCCGATGCGGTATCACAAGCATGGTGGACCGACGATTAGCATGCGTCAGACTTCTAGGAACCTACGTTATCTCGCGGCGTTCCTGCGCGACAACTAGTGGCCGCAGTGAACAACGATCAAGGGAGCGAATCATGCCCGCCCAAGACTCGCCACCGACCACGGGCCCTTCTTCGGAAAACCGCCGCCGCCCAAGCCGGCGGTTAGTGGTTCTTTTGGCGCTGGCTGCCACAGTCTTGATCGGAACATTAGGCTACATCAAATTCTACGTGGCCCGACCTGTCGGAAGCGGGCCTGCTGGCCCGAGAATAGTGGCGGCCCCGTTTGCCAACACTTGGACGCAGAAGCCCGTCCGGATTGTTGCATTCGGTGACAGTATCACAGCGGGACTCGGCGCGAAGTCGCGGGACCATAACTACGTGCAGCGTCTGGTCGCTAATCCCGATGACGAATATTCAGACATGCAGGGAAAGTGCCTTAGCAAAGTTCTTCCGGACGTTACCGTCGATAACTTTGCAATCTCCGGAACGACTTCTTTACAGCACGTTGATCAAATTGCGCAAAACCTGCCAATATTCTCGCAAGACGAATATGGCATCGTGCTCTTAACAACCGGTGGCAATGACATCATTCACAACTATGGCCGTACGCCACCGCGTGAAGGCGCGATGTTTGGGGCGACGCTACAGCAAGCCGAACGCTGGATCGAAAATTTTCACACTCGTCTAGAAGGCATGATCGTGAGCTTCAACCGGGCGTTCCCCGGGGGGTGTGAGATTTACCTGGCTGATATCTACGACCCTACTGACGGCGATGGGGACGGTGCTAGCATTTTCCTGCCCCCCTGGCCAGACGGCCTGCGCATTCATGCCCGATACAACGCGACCATACGGACGGTTGCCGCAGAACACAGCAATGTATTTGTCGTGCCGATTCACTCGGAATTCTTGGGGCATGGAGCCCATTCTCAAAAATCTTGGCACCGACACTATCGCAGCGCGGACCCACATTACTGGTACTTCAACAATGTCGAAGATCCAAACGACCGCGGATATGATGCGATTCGTCGCGTCTTCCTGCAAACGATCATTGACAACACAAGCCTTCGCGAATGAAAGCATCCGTCGGATCCGGACAGTGCAAAACTCACTTGCTGCCACCTGCGCGATTCTGCTAGCTTGCGATCGATGATTCCTAGATTCTTGATAGAAATCTGGTTGCCTGAGCGAACGGCACCGCTCAACGTTGCTTGTCAAGGAAGACTAAATGACGTCCAGAAAAGTACCCTCGACTTGGATCCTATTAGCAATACCGGTGTTAGCTGGCACTGGCTGCCGTGCACCATGGATGCGGAGCCAAACTGCAGATCCCACGTTCCAGCATTTGTTGGATGCCGAGCGTGAGGACGCGAGAGCCCAAAGCCGTCGGCCAACAATGGCGCGCAGTCGGCCTGGTGATTCGCTCAGTGAGTTGGATGAAGCGGGCGATGATGCACACCAGCTTGCATCCAGCGATGAATTTGCGATACGGAATACCGACCAGTACGATGAACGCCAGCAAATAGTCCAGCGGAACACTGGGCAAACTGAGGTAGCGGAGGTACTGTCCGCGGAAGAGGCACGCGACCTTGAGGCCTTTGGTCGTGCCCACGGGGAAGAATCCGCCGAGCTCCTGCGAAGGTCTCTTCTCGCGACGCGGAGGACCGGGCTCGATACGCCCCAACCACCAGCCAATCCCGCGGTAGACTCCTCGGTCAAGATGAGCTTCAGCGACCGAGCAAATCACGATCCATCAGGCGATAGCTACGAACGAAATGCCTCGCTCGCAAGAAGCGAAAGAACCGCTTCGCGTCCGGCTCAAAACGACTTGGGTGATTCCGAGGTCCCGACAGATAGCTATGCCCAACGTAGTGATGCCTACGCCTACGATACAAGACGGCGAACTGGAGTCCGAACTGCTGAGCTGCGTCCGGGTGATGCGCATGCTTATGGTCCTGCACCATCTCGATCCACAAGCTACGACTCTCCTGGCTCCCCTAGCTACGACTCCGCTGGCGATGAAACCTACGACGCTCCTGGAAAACCGTCATCACGCGTAGACGCGATGAGCGACGATACGCGAGAGCCCTGGATTAACGCCGGTGAATTCCGTTCTGCCAACTCTGACGATTGGCGTGATCTGCTACGGGCGGCTATCGAGTTGGTAGATGCAGAGGCGATCGATACCACCAGTCCGGAACGCAAAGCAGAGTTGGAACGCAATAGCCGACTGCTCAGTATGATGCTGGGGGATCTATCGGCTTCGATGAAACCGATTGAAAGTGGCACCGCTCAGGTCCAGGAGTATCTCCAATATTCCATCAAAGCACTCTCAGACATCACGGACTCAGACGGTCATCCAGAGATCCGCAAACGAGCCACGCTTGCGCTGCAAAGCCAACGTAAAGCAACACAACGATTGGCCGATGCGAGCGAACTAGAAGTCGGCAATGCGACCTTTTGCACTGCCGTCGAGAGTTTCGGAGACATCGAGGAGTTCGGGGAATTCCGGTTCAGCGCTGGCCAAGAAGTGCTGCTGTACTGTGAGGTCGACAACTTTGTAAGCCTACCAGTGCCTGATGGCAAAACCCACGAAACACATTTGCGTGGAAGCTACAAGATCGTACGCCGCGACTCGGGTGCGCCGGTGGAGAGCCAAACTCTTAAGGGCGATCGCCACGTTAGCAAAGCGGCCCGCCGAGACTACTTCATGGTTTATCGTATCTGGATGCCGGAACCCATCGAGCCCGGTATGTACGACCTACGATTGACGATCGAGGACGTCAACGGGCGGAAATATGGTCAGGCAAACATCGAATTTGAGATCGCCCCTTAGGCCAATTGGCGTAGAGGACTCTCGCGCTAATTCCTGAGGTTTGCGAAAGTTTCTCCCGCTTGGATTTTTGTTGCAGAAGCCTGCGCTTCCCACTGCAAGCGATCTATAGCCCTAGCTTAGCCCGAAGACTGCGAATTCGACTTCGCTAGTTGGGCTGATAGCCAACTTGGGCCAAGAGACGACCGAGCACATCCAAAGGCAAACCCACTACATTCTCAGCCGTGCCGCTAATGAGCTTAAGCCACGGATGATTGTCCTGGTATCCGAACGCACCACTCTTGCCCACCCAATCCTCAATGTCCAGATACTCCTCGATCTGCGCATCTGTCAGTTTTTCCATCGCAAGCGTGCTCTTGGATACTTCGACCAGAGGATCGCTGGCCGCGGAATCCCCAATCCTTGTGACGCATAACCCTGAATAAACGCCGTGCTCACGACCGCTCAGTAGCCGAATCATCTCTTCTGCGTGGCGGCGATCCTCAGGTTTGCCCAGAACACGCCCCATGATGTCTGCGACGGTATCACACGCAACGATGATGGCCGGTCCATCGACCCGCGGCTCGACGTCTTTTGCCTTTTGATACGCTAGCCTGGCAACCAACTCTGGCGTTGACTCTTTGGAGCATATTCCACATTCCGCCGTTTCACTCGGCAGCACGATATCAAAACGATAACCGGCAGACTCGAGCAACTGTTTGCGTCTGGGGCTTTGGCTTGCCAGGACAATTCGCGGATTCATTCGGATGATCTCCTGTGTATCGGTGGAACAGCAAGTTGATCGCGGCGGCCGAACCACGCTCGGACAATCGCGGCAAGCATCGTGGATGGACCGGTCTTCCAAAAACCCAGAGTCCTCGCGACCGAGGGCCTTACGCACGGCGAGCTCTGACTGGCAAACGCCGACTGAAGTCAACTATTGCATTCGGACAAGCGATGACAACCGCCGAGCTACCATCGCCTGCACTGGATTCTTGATCAAACGCTCGTGGCAAGCGTATTGCGGCCACCAGATTTTCCCGGGGTCAGGCGACCGGGGGTTCTCCATCGCCAGGCGGGCGCATGCGACGCCGAAGTTGATCCCAGGTCCCTTTCAGACTGTCGTAAAGCCGTGGTATCTGGCCCGCAGCTAAGAAAACACGAGAGCTTACGGCGGAGTGCGGATAGAAATTTGTAATAAAATCGAAACTGAACTCGTGCGGTCCGTGCCCGATCATCACCGCGTTGGCATACGCACCGCTAAGCAATTCGTCACGAATTTTCAGATCATCATAAACCTCCTGAGCAGAAGCCTGGCGCGCACCAGCTCCTAGCTCTTCCTTATTGGCTGGGATTGGAGGTGATCCCGAATCCTCGCTTTGCCCCGCTGGATCTTGATCTCCCTCCTGCCCTCCGCCTTCGGTGCCTCCTGGCGGATTGTCGCCAACAGCTGGACTGCCGCCCGGCTGACCTGCACCGGGATCGGTGCCAGCGCCAGTCGTTCCTAAATCTGCAGCGGGAGCACTCTGTGACGGATCGGCATACTGAACGCCCCAGCCAGTCTTCTCCGCCGGCGGCGGCTCAGGCTTGGTCGGCTGGCTTGGTAGTTCTCCCCAGCGACTCCGATAGAGTTCGATATTACGCTGCAGTGCATCGACTAATTGCGGAAGAACGCTATGTGGCATGATCACGCGAGCCACAATTTGGTGAGGACGTCCAAGATTCTGAACAAAATCCAGGATGAACTCACTCTGAGCCGTCATCACGATCACTCCGGTACTAAACGCACCGCCGGAAACGTGATCTGGAACGCGAGCTCGCAAAGGCTGCTCGGATGGTGGCGGACGATCATCGGAAAATTGACTCATTGCAATACGTTGATGGGAGTTCCTATTTGCCTGCCAACTGACAATCGGCGTCTTGACGACTCCATTGACAGATTCGCTGGTGAAGTATGAAGTCTTTCGCAGGCACACGACTGAAGCATCATGTGACCAGCTGCTCGTAGAGTTTAGACGTCGATGAGCTAGGATTGAATATGGCTTCTCCTGAAGTCCGCCGCTAGGCGAGCGGATCAACTACCACTGGCTCTGGCTCTTCGACAGCATCCTCTTCCTCCAAGCGCGGTGGCCGAGTGACTCGGACCAGCATCACATCCCGGGTTACCAACGCTAGGTTAAGCGACAAAACGATAAACGCAGCAAAGACTAGGATTCCGGCGACCCAAGGCATTTCAGTCAAGACTGTATTGCCCTCTAGAATCTGCATGATCGTCCAGTAGCTATTGAAACTGTGATACGGCCCATACAACGGGTCGCGGTAATCATTGAGCAAGTATGCCGCAACGATAGGTACTAAGTGGGTCATTAATAGTGTGACGAGCAATAAGATCAACGCCACGCCTTGCCGAGCTTGCAAGTCCTTGGGGACGACCATCATCAGCAGGCGATTGATGCCCAGATAAATCACGATGTAACAGAATGAAACTACGGCCAAACTCGATATCGCAAAATCCCGAAACTCGGAAATGAACTCAGATTCGTAATATAGCTCCATAGCGATCACTATCATGCACCATGCTCCAATGAGCGCCACATGGAATACGTAGCCTAGCCCTGCACCTGGGTACAAGAAAGTAAAAAAGGTCCGGCCAATAAAAGTACGCGGTAGTTGCCGCTGAGTGCGCGGCGATATCACTCCACGTTCTCCGGTGACCAATGCGCCGGAGAAAGCCAACAAGATCGTGATCGGAATCGTTGCTACCGCCAAACCGGTCAGGTCCTGCCAGGCCACTACACCAAACGCCAACCAGAACATGCACAGGGCGACGAAGAAAAATAGACGCTGGCGAACAGGTGTCGAACTGTTGCTGCTTGGAAAATCGATCGCGGCAGCTGCAGAACGCAATAACAACGCGATTAACATTCCCACCAAACTCAAACTGGATAGAAAGCCCATTGCGAATAGCAGTAACTGATCGTCGATCGCTGACTGTGCCAAAACATTTCCGGCCACGAATAGCCAGATGATGCCGATGATGAGCAAGGCGATCAAGAACAAGACCGTCACACCGTTCTGTACTAACCGCGACACACTGACCGACGCGAGTGCGAGTGAGAGCGCAGTTTCTAGCAGGGACAGTGCTACCGTGATTCCTAGCACAAAGGCGATAGTCCCCAACCCAAGACCACGCAGTAGATAGGTCAGCATGATGCAGGGCGCTAGGGCAGAGAGATATAGGAGTATCTGCACGCTCGCAGACGCCATCTTGCCATAGATGATCTGAGTACTCGAAAGCGCCGAGATACTCAGTAGTTCGTAGGTCCCGTCCTCAGATTCACTGGTCAGCGATCGGAACGCACTGAAGGGTATGATGACCAACAGCGGCACGGCTAATATAAAGAAGAACCCCAAGAGTAAGACTCGTCCGCCAGGCAGGTAATACAAACGTGGCACCATCAGCGCCACCGCGATGATCGTCCAACCAACGGCTGCCAAGATGGTCAGACCGAAACTGATGGTGAACTGCCGACTCTTAAGCGACTGGCGTATTTCCTTCACAACGATCGGATTCAGGTGATCGCTGATCCAAGTCCAAATATGGTCCAGTTTGGTACTGGGATCTTCACTTATCCGGTGACTGGGTGAATCTGAGCCCAACGCACTTGGACTGAGCTGATTGGATGCACGATCATTGAATGTTGCTTCGCTCACTGAACCGCTCCCGTCGTAATCTGCAAGAAAACGTCTTCAAGCGATCGCCTTTCGCAAGAAAATTCTTTGACTTCAAATCCATGTTGAACAATCGCTCGCAACAGAGCGGCTTGTTCCCGAGGGTCGTCACCGGCTAACTGAAAACGCACGACGATGTCCGTAGCTTGAATCTCGGAGATC
>DNPC01000450.1 GCA_003501565.1 Planctomycetaceae bacterium
CGTTCGGGGAGGGGCCGCACCCACCAGCCCGGCCAGTGTTCCAATCGACTCTCCCCGACACACCACCGGAAAAGAACTGCCACCGCTCTGCTGCTCTTTAGGCCCGCGAGGGCCGATAGCTCTTTTCCGGCAGGCTTACCCACCGGGCTAACTGCGAACTCTACAACAAACCCCTTTCCAGTTCTGCCGTCCCTCCGGGACTCAACATGGTTAACCCTGATGACCGGCGGCTTGCATCGCCGGCAAAGCGCTGCCGCCGCTTCGCGGCTGTTCCGTCGCGCGGCTACTGGGGCAACGCTATAGTATTGCCAGCGGGTTGCGGGGCTGCTCGAGAGTACCACGTGTTACACCGATTCGATTATCGGCCTTGAGCTCTCGCCAAACATGCTGGCCGTCAATTTCACCAGCGATCAGCTGTCGGTATAGCTGGATAAGGCGCTCTGTGGCCCCACGGTCCGTATCGCGCAGTAGTTCCACGCGGAAATCCTGAATACCCAATTGCATCAACGGTGCGACAGCCTCCGCGCCGCTCTGCGCGGTACCGTTGTACAAGGTATTACGACATCCGATGTCAGCATGCAGGACGTGTTCGGCTCCGACACGGTCGCGAAGGGTGACGTCATGGCGATCGCACGGCCTGCCACAATCACTCTTGTTCTTCCCTGGGCTCAACACGCTGCAAAAAACGCAATGCTCCATATGGAACATCGGCATATGTTGGTGCACAACGACCTCGAGGCGTTTACCATGCATCGCGGTGGCGAGTTCGACCAATTGGTCACGATTGAGGTCATAGCTAGCCGTGACACGTTCGGCGCCCCATTTAAGCAACTGGTCTGCCGTGATGGGGTTAGTCACGTTCATCGAAAAATCGCAGGCGAACGCGATTCTGTGGTCGATGCAATAACGGACTGCTGCCAGATTGCGAACCAGCCAACGGTCGCCTCCGTGACGATGCATTGCTTTGAACAGGCCGTCTTCGCCAGGCTTGTGAATGCGTAGCGTGGCCAATTCGATTGGAATCTCGGCAGATTGGCAAATTCGGACAGCGTCGCGATATTGCCGAATGTCGTGGAAGTCCGCGATTACGCCGTCAGGGTGCTGTGATACCACTTGCTCGAGCTGCGCGAGCGAACGACATAGCACTCGCAGACTCGTGCCAGAGATTTGCCCACTTTCCTGAGCTGCATCGCTACTGACGGCCTGGCCAACTAACGCACTGGCTGATCTGCTGGCTGATTCACTCAGTAGTCGATCTGTAACGCTCGTGGCCTGACAGGCCTTTGGTAGGACCCGTCGTTGTTCCTCCAGCTTCGCAACCATCGCCTTTCGAAGTTTGCCCATTACACTTAGCGGCACCATCGGACGGCCTTCGATCTGTGTCGCGCAGTCCTCTAGCTCGTACACCGTTCCGCCCAAACGCCCAAGCTGATTTTGGATCGTTTCTTGATTGAGTGCATGTTTTCGTGCTGGATCGGGAACATAATCAAAATCAAGTTGTGCCGTCGGACTGTCCGGGCATTTCACTTCCAGTCGGATCTTGTGGCCTACGGCAAAGTGGGCCTTTACTCGAACGGGCACCCGCCGCCGGGGATCAGCGGAAGAGAAACTCTGCCGCAGCCGTTTCGTAAGTTGGGGGTCATCGGTCTTGTAGACTTCCGTCCCACGCGCGATCGCAGCTGCCTGATCGGAATGACGCTCTAGCTGGCCACGGCGTAGTTTCAAAGACACCAGCCCGGACTTTGCGTCTGTGGTTCGTTTTCCGGACGCAAAGATCTCGTAGACGCGACCGCCAATTTCATCGCCTTCAAAACGGTCACCACTGATCACGATACCGTCACCTGGTGCGACCGGCGCGACCAGGTCGACCCGTAGCTCATCGCCTCGGATCTCAACGACGCGTCCAAGCAGCGTACCGCGTTTGGAGCTGCTGAGTCCAGGCACAAGCCGCTTGTGGTCGCAGCCTTCCAACCATCCAGGGGAAAAGCCGCGGCTGAAGCTCAGTTCCAGTTCGCGGCGTTCCGTTTCGCTCAGCAGTTTTTGTCGACCTGCCAGAGCTTCGTCGATCGCGCGGCGATAGTGCGAGCAGACGTTGGCGACGTACTCAGGTGTTTTGAGTCGGCCTTCAATCTTGAGCGAACAGACACCCGCATCGATCAACTGCGTCACGTAGTCATGGGCGGCCAGATCTTGCGGACTCAGTAAGTACTTTTGATCGCCTAGATCGACTTGTTCTCCGTCGCGGAGAATATCGTAGGGCAAGCGACAGGCTTGCGCACACTGTCCGCGATTAGCACTTCGCCCGCCCAGCGATTCACTGGTAAGGCATTGACCGCTGTATGCCACGCACAGCGCCCCATGGACGAAGGTCTCCAGCGGCATATCGGTTGCGGCTGAGATCTTCTCAATTTCCTTGATCGACAGCTCGCGAGCCAGGACGGCGCGACGGATGCCCAGTTCTCGGGCAAGCTCGATGGCCTCTGGGCCGGTCAGTGTCATTTGAGTACTAGCATGCAGCTCGAGCGTTGGACAGATTTCGCGAACGAGTCGTGCAACGCCCAAGTCCTGGACCAACACGGCATCCACACCTGCCTCAGCTAATTTGTGGACATGCTGCTCGAGGCTTGTTAATTCGTCAGTGAACACTAATGTGTTCAGCGTGACGTAGCCCCGCACATTTCGGCTTCTGAGGAACTGCATTAGTTCCGGCAAGTCGTCTAGATGAAAGTTGTCAGCCCGAGCTCTAGCGTTGAATCCAGCATCCAATCCGAAGTAGATCGCGTTTGCGCCGTTTTCGACAGCCGCCCGCGCGCAGTCCCAGTTCCCCGCCGGCGCAAGCAGCTCCACTTGCTGATCCAAAGCGGCGAATTGGGCGCGTTCTTTGACAGTTGATTGTGGTTGATCAGCCATTTGAGGGTCGTGTGAGGAGGCTAATTCAGCTCATCTGCAAAGGACAGCTGATGAGCGACACCCGCTTGAGCCGCATCGCAGGGCCCAAGTCCTGGGGCGCCACGGGCCATATCTGTGAGTGCATGGGAGCTTGCTTGTGTTGCTGCCGTAAGATTATTACCTGTCAGCGTCCTGAGCCTAGTAGCATTTTCCGTCGATATCCCATTAGCCGATCTGAATCCACGGATCCGAAGTCACGGATCTGAACCCACGGAGCTGAATTTTCTGCGTGGTGGTCGCTAAAGCGGGGAGGTTGCAAGTGAACCCCGCGAAGCGATTGACGCTCTTGACTGGCGGATTTACAATTCTGGCCGTACCACGGTGGATATAGCTCAGTTGGTAGAGCACTGGATTGTGGTTCCAGTGGTCACGGGTTCGAGCCCCGTTATCCACCCTAGCCCAAACCAAGCGAATCGTTACTCAAACGCACACCTGGCAGGTCGCCAGAGCGCTGTTTCCCGTCACCTCATTTCGGTAATTCCGGTAGAAACCGGACGTAAGCCGAGAAGGGACTAGCGCAATGCGTACGCCTTCGTACCGTCTACATCGGCCCTCTGGCCGAGCTGTCGTGACCCTCAACGGTCGCGATTACTACCTCGGGCCGCACGGAAGTCCCGAAAGTAAAAGGGAATACGAACGCCTGATCGGGCAATGGAAGCAGGCCCGCGGCAGCGTCTCATTCGGCATCGCAAAGCCCGACATCTCGATCGGAATGCTCATCTGCGACTACCTTGAGCACTGCAGAATCTATTACCCAAGCGATGATACAAACTCAGAGCTCTACCAGAACAAGTTAGCATTGCGCAATCTCGAGGCTCATGCGGAGACGCTCGTGAGTCAATTCGGACCTTTACTCCTGAAATCCATTCGCCAAAAGCTGGTGGAGAAGACAAGTGAACAGACCGGCCGAAAACTCTCTCGGCAGTACATAAACAAGACGATTGGGCGAATCGTCGCGATGTTTCGCTGGGGTGTCGAGAACGAGCTCGTATCGGCGCCGATTTACCAAGCGCTGAAGGCAGTACGTGGCCTGCAGATGGGCAGAAGCAGTGCTCCTGAATCCGCGAGAGTTATGCCAGTGTCTGACGAGCAAATCAATAAGACGCTCGAGCACTGTCCGCCTGCAATAGCGGCGATGATCCGCCTACAGAGACTGACTGGAATGAGGCCTGGCGAGGTCTGTAGGCTGACACCTCGCATGGTCGATCGCACTGACAAAATCTGGGCAGTCACTTTCGATGAACACAAAAATGCACACCGGGGCCTGAGCCGTACAGCGTACCTCGGACCGCAAGCTCAGGGAGTGCTGAAGAAGTACCTTTCGCGAAACGAGGACACTTATTGCTTTTCGCCTGTGGAAGTAATGGCATGGCGATCTGCTCAGCGTAACCTCGCTCGAACTACGCCGCTGAATCAAGGCAATCGCCAAGGCTATACCCAGCGAACTCGGGCGAGGCTCCCGTCGAATCGCCGACCGATCCGTGATCACTATGACACTCAAAGCTATGCGAGCGCGATCCGCTATGCTTGCGCGAAAGCATTTCCAATTCCTGATGGGGCGACGCGGGAGGAAGCGGCAAACTGGAGAAGCAAAAAGTGGTGGAACCCTAATCAGCTTCGCCACGCCGCTGCGACGGTGATACGCCGCGAATACGGACTTGAGGCCGCACAAGTCATGCTCGGTCATACAAAGGCCAGTACGACCGAGATCTACGCAGAAGTCGATCACTCACGAGCACGTGCAATCGCAGGGAGACTAGGATGACAGAAGAAGTCAGACGAGATAAAGCAGAGCTCGCAAGAATCGCAAAGGAGTACATGGCCGCTGCCTGGCAAACGGCACGACTATGGGCCCCCAGAGAAGAGGTTTTCGATCTGGCGTTGAGCGCACTCGTCAAGTTTTCGCAAGCTCTCATGCTGACGCCTTACCTCGAGCCTGAAACGAAGGAAGAGGCTGTCCTTTACATTCTCTGTTGTCATCGGTTTCGCGAAGCGATCGAGAAATTTACCGAACTTGAAGACACGATCGAAGAGTTAAGGGCGAAGGCACCTGTTGTTGATTTGCCTCTGATAACGACGCTGCGGTCGTTCGCGAAGCTGTTCGCTGACGATGAGGAAGATGCAGAGGTCCTTTACCAGCAGTGGAGCTCGGGACGCAACCGCGTGATGAAAGGCTACAAGGGGGAAAGGTCGCGAGGCAGCCGAACCAAAGGCCAGCCTGGGCGACCGCAATATGTCATGAATCTGGAGGAGTTGCTTGATCATTTCGACGAGCGCTTAGGGCTGCTCCCTGGCGAGCGTGAACAGGTGCTCGCGCGTGCAAAGGAACAAGCCCGATTCCAGCTGGACGATAACCCCGGAAGTTAATACCCGAGGTTTTATTCCATCGATCTCGAACAGCGTATAAATGCTCCCGTTCACTAAGACCAGGAGTTTTTTTATGCAATTATTCTTGTTAGAGAGTTTGTCGCTGACTGGGTGGAAGCGGCACAACATTGTCCACTTTCGCCAGCGTGACGCTGAGAAAATGTCGTCACGAATGCTCGCTGACGGATGCCGAGCAGTCCGAATCCTAAGAGCGACCGTCGACGCGACTCCTATCTCGCAGCAGGAGTCGGACAAATGAGCAGGCTACACGACGAGCAACTGATTCCAGTCCGGGAGATTCCGAAGCGCGTTTGCAAACGCGAGGGGAAGGATATCAGCGTCCAAGCCGCGTATAGATGGGTGCGCCGGGGACTCGCTGGCGTCAAACTCGAGGCAATCTACCACGCAGGTGTGCTCTGCACTAGCATCGAGGCGCTCGAGAGATTCGACGATCGCGTCACCCAAGCGCGATGTGGCAAATCGACGGAGCAAGCGCCTCCGACGAAAGCGGCCAACGAGCGAATGAAGCTCAAGCTTCGGAGAGCGCTCGCATGATCGATCGACGCAACCGACTGCTCTGCCTTCTGCGTCAAGTCGAAGAGGAACGCGAAATCGCATTTCGAATCGTGAAAGTCCTCGACGGGATTAAGTCAGAGAGTGAGCTAAGGGGCACCCTTCTCCACTTCGTGCAGAAAGTCGACGAATGCGACCGGACTGCCATTGAGCTGCGAGGAGAGATCTATGGCGGTAGCTAACGTCCTGAGCACGATAGAACAGCTGAACGGCCGAGTTTGGCTTCGTCGTGGTTGTCTCCAGTACTCCGGTGGCAAGTCTGTTGCTGAGCTAGTGCGTCTCTACAAACGAGACCTGACCGAACATCTGAATGCGTCATGTGTACACATTCCACCAGCTTGGGAGCTCGTCGAGGTCCGCGACTCGCGACGCGGCTGGGAAAAATTCAAGTGTGCCCGATGTGGGCGTTTTATAGGTTCGAAACCAACTCAAAAAGGAACGACGAAATGACAATTAAACTCACCGACGAGCTAGCCAAAGAGATCGAGGACGTACTGACACGGGCAAGCTATTTCTCGGCGGAGGCGACTGACTACGTGCACCACCCGACCGGCAAACGCTACCTCAATGATCTCAGCGACGCCGCCATTAAAGCAGGTGACGAGTTGTCCAAGCTGATCGCCGATGAGTCAGGCGATGGCTTGTCTGCGGTTCGCGCTAATTTGCTGGGAAGCCTGCGGCGGACGGACGTGCGAACAAAAAGCGGTCGCGTGCAGAGAAGTTTAATCCGCAACATTTTAGCGACTATCGACGAGCTTTCCTGCGAAGACGAGCAAAACAGCGCCAACCAAGAGTTGCACGAGGAGGCGGAAGCCACCGGTGGCTACGCCAATTCAGTATCCGAACCAGAGCACGACGACTGGGCAGAGGCGAGCGACTTCCTCTGTGACCAAGTCGTAGCGACCGTTGCAGAGCGGCTGGCAATGATGCACTACCCGATGTTCGACTTCAGGCAATTCGGCGAGCGAATCAAGTTGGCGAAAGTCGACGATGGCATTATGCAAATCGATTTGGACGGTAGACCCTTGCTCCGTGCGAGCTACGCGGACTCGAAGATTCAAATTGCGATATTGGACGCGAAGAGTCTCTTTCCAAAGCGGCAAACGATTGCGATCTGATTGTCGGATTCTTGCTCGGCGGCGCGGCTAATGTGCGCGCCGACGCCGCCTTTTATACAGACCGGATACGGTCGAGTTTGCACTGTTTTGGCAGATAGCGCAAAAAAACAGCTCGCTAGTTGGGACTAGCGAGCCGGTGTACGATCGCTTTTGGCGAGTGATCGACGAAACGCACCGGGAGCTAAACCGGTGCTAACCGACATCACGAGGCAGGGCAATGTCAGCTGCAGCGCATCATAGCATACTTGCGCGAAAACGCAAAGTTCAGCAGAACAAACGCAAGCTTCACGAGCATCTTATACACGGCCGTCAGAGTCTTCCCGACGGATACGCACGAATACGATGGATTGATCCACGCTCATCTACATTTCGCTGTCGCACTCACCCGACCATCGAAAGAGAGATCGCAGAGAATCCTCTGTTCCGCGGCCGCCACGGGCATGGAAACTCACTCGCGAATGAGCTGCGGCTCTTTTACCACCAGTGCGTCCTAAACAAGCACGGCCACGGCTCTGTCAGCCGTCGACGGCTTGAGGGCATGTATAGCTCGCATGTGCGCAAGCAGTTCATGACCATCGTTCGCCGTCTTTTCGGACTCGTTAGAGACGCAACTGCATCACGGTGTTGTGTTTATGCCTTTCTCGGAGAATCACCCACAGATAAAAGTTCATCAGTCTCGCTGGTTCTCATCCCTGGTCGCCTCCTTGTGTCCCGTGCTCTTGCATGGAGGAACTGGTGTCATAAACAGGGCCTTGAGTGTCATTTAGATATCGACGGGTCAACAAAGTGGGGAAAGGCGGCGTTCAGGGGGCTCGATGCTATTGCTATACCTCTGAACAATATCGACGCGTTCGAGGGGACCGAGAAGCAGAAGACTCATGCGATCGAGCGTGTTCACAAGCTGACACAGGTCGGTGTTCTCAGTTTGGTCTACCGCCGCAAAGGCAGGCTATATCACGCTTTATCGTCGCTCAGGGGCACGACACGAGAGCGGTGCCTGATGCATTACGAAGGGCGTTGGCATGCCGTCGCCGAGGCGGATGTCCACGCGTGTTTCTGGTCGGTGCTGGCTTCACGCGTGGGTTGTCCGGACCTCATCAAAGCCCTTCAGAAACGTGAGTTTTACTCGTCATTGCGGGGTGACTTCGAAGGTTCCGATGGCGACCTGAAAGTCGAAGTGCAGCGGCAATGTCTGTTTTGGCGTGATGCCCGTTTGTCGGAGCGACCGATCTGGCGACGACTGTGCCGCCTTTATCCGTTGCTCGCAACATTGATCACCAAGCTTAGGCGACAAAATGGCGTTACGGACCTCGCTGCATTCCTCATGAGGAGTGAGGCCAAGACCATGGTCGACGGCGTCCTGCCCTCGATCAACTTCCCGGCGGTAGGCCTCCACGACGGAGTTCTGACGCCAAGCTCATGCGCGGCATCCGCGGCGCAAACCATTTCCAAACTGGCTCGAGCTGACTGGGGATTCGCCCCGGCTGTTCGGGCCAAATAGCTTGTTTTTTCAAATGGAACTTAACAATGAGTACCGCAGATTTACCTTTGACCGATTCCGCTGAAGAACAGTCTCGAGAAGCGCACTGCGATAGGTGCAACGCTGTCACTAAGACGGACGGCGCGGGCAATTGCGTTGATTGCACATTCGCCGACCTCGACGAGATGTTCGCGAATGATACGCCGGCGCAGTCACCACCGGCCATAACGAACAGTAGCGAAACGCAAGCCAACGATTCGACAGATGCGCTGATACTCGAAACGCTCCGACAGTCGATCGAATATTCACACGACTCTGCTGTCCAATCAAAAGCCGTAGCCGACGAAGCGACGCGCGATGCTCTCAAGTACGCGATCACTGCTGGCCGAGACCTCGTTGCTGCCAAACGTTGGGTCCCGTTCGGTGAATGGGGGAAGTGGCAACAGGATAATTTGAGCTTCAGCCGTCGGACAGCGCAAGAGTACATGCTCTTGTACCGTCAGCGGGACTGCTTCCTCGATGACGACGCGCCGACTTCAATTACACAGGCATTGGCCAAGCTTCGGCAACCAGAATGTGTCGACGACGGCGATTCCGGATCGACGCCTGAAGAGTCACCGCGAGATAACCTAAAAAATGCGCAGGGCCCTGCGCATTTGCCGCTTGAGTCAGCCTCGGCGAACGTTGCATGCGCCGGGCAAGCGGAACTTTCCTTCGATGAGCCTGCAAAGGTTCGCCATGCGGGGCGAGAAGAAAAGTCCTCGGAACCTTCGCAGGTAGATGTCATTATGGAGCTCATCGGGGCTCTCTCGACCGAAGAGCAGACGGAACTAGTGCAGCGGCTCGAAGCCAACGTGCCAGATCAAGATGTGGACATGCTGATCCGGTTCGCGCAACTTTCGGTCGCGGAACAGGCCGACTTCCTAGAGATGGCGGAAGGTCTCCACAGGAAGCAAGGCCGGTGAAGACCTGATTCCGTCGAGCTTCATGTCTAGCTGGTTAGTCGATCTTGTCCGTCAGCATGCCGTGCTGTTCAATCCGCTGCCATCGATTGATCCTAAGGTTTTGCAGCTCTGAGATTCTTACCTTTTGCTGTTTCACCTGGTCCGGCGTGACGACAGCCGAAACCGATACCATGTAGCCGTTTCCACCACGTACATCTGGGCTGAGGCAATTGATCAAGATACTGCCGCTTTCTGCCGTCTGCGCGACGTAACCTACCACGGTGATACGACTTTGGCTATTCGGCTGAACACCGGACACTTTCTCCATCAGAGCAGCGCAGTCACCACTCAGCTCGATTACGACCGTTGTACCTGGTTTCAAATCTTGAACAGGTGCATGCGCTGGGAATGCAAGTCCAACACCGAGAAAAAAGCTGCCTAGTGCACTTATCATGGTGAACTCCTGAATAAGGGCGAAAATGTTAGAGTGAAACAAATGTCGCGACTGCTGAAGCGTTAGTGTTCGGAATTGTAGGCCATTATTGCGCGCGAGAGGCGTAGATTGCCTCAAGTTGCGCTTAACTGCGGGCTTGCGAACCTGTTTCTGCCAAAATGCTCGAAACCTTCATGACCTGCCTGTCCTTCACACTTGATGCTCGTGGCATACGGACCGCGCCCAAAGCTGGGTATGATACAGCCTATATTGAAGGCACTGGTGTTTCTTCGAAACAAATGACATTCGCCCCGTCGTACGTAGAGTAGCTGTATGCCAGATATGATCGAGAGATTCTCGGATTACTTTCCGCCATCCGACTCCAGCGTTCAGGCTATTTGGTCGAGCGGCACGCTTTGCATCGATACGAGCACGCTCCTGAAGCTATACGAAGTATCGCCAGAGACACGCACAGACTTAATTTCAATCTATAAGTCGTTTGGTTCAAGGACTTGGATGCCTCACCAAGTCGGTCACGAATTCAGCCGAAGGCGGCCGACTGTCTTGGCAAGAGTCGCTGCTGAGCAACAAGAGTTGCAGCGAACGGTTGACGAAAGCATCAGTGAGATTTGTCTTAAGCTCAATGACCGGATGACGGCAGCAAGTATCGATAAGGAACTCGCAGAGACCTTCGAGAATGCTGGAAAAGCTATAGCTCGGGGGCTAGCTGAGAATGCAAAATCATACCAGCGTCTTTTGAGAAAGAATGACGATACGCTTACCGAAATTGCAGGCGTGTTTTCGGACCGTATAGGAGATGCGTTTGATCAAGCTTTGCTTGACTCAATCGTTGAAGATGCGCGCAAAAGGGCAGATCTAAAGGTACCGCCGGGATACAAAGACAAGAGCATTGGTGACTACCTGATATGGCTCCAAATGATTGACTACGCGAAGTCAGCAGCGACAGACATACTCTTCGTCGCTGACGACAAAAAGGAAGACTGGTGGCATAAAGTTTCCAAAATGCAAATTGGTGCAAGGCCTGAGCTTCGCGAAGAGTTTCGAGAGGCTACCGGCAGGAACATTCACTTCCTCACAAGCGGATCAATCATCCATGCGTATGAAACCTATAGCGGCGTTACTGTAAGCTCTGAGTCAAAAGCCGAACTGGAGAAAGCACGTGCTCGGGTTTATCTTGGGGCACCCCAAGTGAGCACCTTCGAACCCCGCTATCTTTTGTTTCCCGATGCAATCGAGAACTTCGAGGAAGCGCTTTTGAATCTGGAAGTCGCGATACGATCGACGCCCGAAGATGAGCTTTCAGTGGAATTTCGCGAGGCAAGTAGGGTCTTCTTGCGACTACTAGTTCTCAAGGTTCTAGTGTCGAAGGCAAAGAAGGCTGGTGCGGGGGTAGCGTTGTCGGCAGATGAATGCGCGATGATAGACGAGCTATTCGACACCGCGCTAGAACTCCCCGCTGACACAGTCGGAGATAAGAAGCTACAGTGGCAACTATTTGATAATCTCGTTGCCTTACATAGAGCACTTTCGCTTACGAAAGGGATCGAGCCCACCACGCAAACGGAAGCTACTAGTTTCGCAGTGCCCTAATTGTCTCGGTAGAATTTCGGGGACCTCATGTCAGCTGATTTAACGCCTAAGCTACCAACCGACTCGCTCTATAAAATGCTGACGATTGGCGGGATCGTCCTTGTCGTAAGTGGCGTTTTGCTATTGATGCAAAGCAACGCTGCATTGCAGCAACTTAGAAACGAGCGGCTGCTCGCAAACGCTACTTACGTACAGAGTGGCGCGAGACTCAGAGTTGCGTTTGAGACGCTTGTTGGTCGCATCCGAGAGCTGGAACAGCGGGCAGAGCAAATTGACGAGGATTTCAAAGTATCGACTAGCTTTGCAATAGAGGTCACCGCGGATGGTAAGCTGGAACCTAAGAGTGTTCACGATGAGTTCTCATACGAGTCGTGGATTACCACTCTTGATTGGACTAGCCGATACATCGATGGTCTGGGCCGCTGGGCAGAAGAGCATGAAGTAGGAGAAGAAGTCGGCAACGAAGTCGCGAGCCTAGGGGCAAGTACAGCTGAACTCTACGCGATGGCAGATGCGGTCCGACTTCCAGAACAGAAACGCACAGCCGCCGAAGTCCAATACGAGTCGTTCGTCGCCGATTGGCTATTTACGCATACTCTAGTCGTCGCACTTCTATTGTTCGGCCTGTACGTTTTCGTCCGCGCATCGCTCAACTGGTACAATCAATCGCAACGGTTTCAGGACGCAATCCTTGCACGTCAGATTGTGGACGATACGCCGTTGCCTGGCGAAGCTTCTCTTATTGGGGAGCTTCGAAACGTCTTTCTTGTATTCTCCGCTTGCGTTTTTCTATTTAACCCAATTGAGAATTCTTTCCGCTTTCTGTTGGCATTCTTCACTGTTGGTTTGCTCGTTGTAGTGTTTGCGTTTGTCGACGCGCGATGGGGTGTCCAGACGATCGCGACGCGAGTCTGGCGCAAACTCCGCTGAATAGCGGTTCGATCGTGCGGGAGGGCCCCACCGCATTCTGGTGCGTCGCCGCGCGTAGACCATAAGAGTTAGGTTCTAAAAACACGCGCCGTTTTTTTCTCCGTGCCGTGCCAAACGGGTGGAGCAAAAATTTTTTTCGTGAAAAAATGCCCCCCCCCTCTGAGCTGCGCAATACTTGCTCGCGTTAGTTGTTCAAACGCGAGGATTTATTAGATGACTCTTCAAGAGATGCGCGAGGCGCTCCAGACGAAAGAGAGCGAGCTAAAGCAGCTCGGCACACAGGTAGAGGAACGCCGATCAGCCGGCAAAACCGGCGCGGAGCTCTGGAGCGAGGGCGAGCAGGAGAGGTTCGAGACACTCACCGGCGAGATCGGCGAGTTGCAGTCTAACATCGAATGCGAAGAGCGCGCCGAATCGCTGCAGTCACATCTAGCTCGAGCCAATGAGCAGCGGAATCAGCAGCGTCGAAACGGTCGAGTTGACCCGAGATTGTCAGACCAGGTTCCTGGAACGGATCTTGATTATGGTGACATTCATTCGGACCGGGACAGCGCTCGCAATGCGGCTCGGCGCGAAGAGCAGCGTTGCCTAGCCCTCCACGGTTGGGTCGCCGAGTACTCGGAAGGCAACCATCTGACGGACGCGCACCTTCAAGCAATGTCCGATCTAAATGTCGGCTCCGCTCCTCGACTGGAAGCCCGTGGCGCCGACAACGCTACCGCTCAACAGCTTCGCGGAATCCTGGGGACGCGGCCAACAGCCGAACAGCGAAGCGAAGCTCGATCGATGCTTGAGCGTCGATCGCTCGCGTATGATGCGAACTACGAGGACTGGGTCCCTACTGCTTTCCGCGATTCGTTCGAGATCGCATTCCACGGGCAAGGCGGTGTTCTGTCGCTATGTGACTTGCTCATAACTGACTCGGCTGACCAGCTTCCTTGGCCATTCGCAGACGATTTCGCGAACACCGGGCGGCAAGTCAACCAGGCGGTTCCCGAGAATCAGGCGGGAGCCGATGCTGAGATTCTCATTCCGACTCTTGGCGCGTATGACTTCACGAGTGGATACGCTCGGATAAGCGAAGCCCTCTTGGCCAACTCACCGTTTGACCTGGCGACGATGCTTGCAGAGACGCTTGCTACGCGTTTGGTGAAAGCCATCGAGGAGAAGCTGACCGATGGCGACCGCAACGTGACCTTCGGCGGGTTCTTGCACCGAGGTGTTCAGGGCACTACAGCGCCAAACGCTGCCCCCATCACGTTGCCGATTCTTCAACAGTTAATTTGGTCACTCATTAGCGAACATCGTGAGATGGGTACGCTCGTGCTCCACGACCAGACACTCCAAGTCTTTGCATCGCTAGTCGATGCGAATGACCAGCCTTTGCTTGGGGTTGGCAACGGTCGACTTCAGTTCGCCAAGGACGTATCGATCCCGGTCAAGACTTCGCGATATATAACCGCAGCCGCGGACGCGAGCGTTGGGGACAAAATCGCCGCATTCGGGAACTTCAAACAACAAAAGGTTCGAATCGTTCGGCGCATTCGTCTCAAGCGGCTGGTTGAGAAGTTCGCTGACACCCACGAAGCGGCTTTTATAGCGAATCGCTCCGCCGACGCTGATTTGCTCCGCGGAACTGAAACCGCGAACTGTCCGATTAAGTACATCCAAACCGTCTAGGTTTGGCACAAGCAGTGTTCACCTCTGCCGTGCTTCGTGCTCGGTCTCGTGTCGGTCCGGGCCCAGCGCGGCGGAGGTTCTTTGATTCATTTCGTCGTTCTATTGCAGGAGCGAGCCAATGGCCCGTCAAGTAAAAATAAAGGCTCTCACAGCGATGTTTTCCCAGGGGAAAACTCGGAAAAAAGGCGAAGTCTTCGAAGTCTCCGAGTCCATCGCGCAACAACTGACCACCAGTTCCGGGCTGGCAGTCATCATCCCTCCGACCGAAGATGTTGACGCTGGAAGTGATGACTCCAGCAGCCAGCCTGGAACTGGTGCAACCGGGGGTGGCGCGGAAGGATCTGCGCCGGAGGGGCCTGCTGATCAGACCAACGCATCAAAGCCAAGCTCGGCACCCGAAGCCGCAGCCAACGATTCAGCTGCGGATCCAGCGGAAGCAAAGGCTGATTCGCCAGCATCTGAAATGCCAGACGCAGCGACCGAAACCAAGTAGCACGTAGCACCCAGTCATGGCACCAGAGCTCATCCAAAAACTTGCGCTTCCGTCGGAGCTGTCACTGGCAGCTGTGAAGTCGTTTGTGCGCGTATACGACAATGAGCATGACTCGATCCTGGAGTTGCTGACGGACGCGGCTGTGGCTTTCGTGGAAAGATATACACGCAAAGCGTTTCGGCGCGCCACGTACCGAGAGGAGTCGCCCACCGCTTGCATGGATTTTGGCCGATGGCCAGTCGAGACAGTCGACTCGATGCAGTACCAGGTCGATGGCAACCAGTGGATGACGGAAGATGTGTACGAACGGACCTACGACGATGCGTATTCCGACGTTTTCACGCTCGACCTTGCCCCAAGTGAGTATCGAATCGATCGACTGCGTGAGCCGCATCGGCTTATCGCCAATAGCATTGATGGTGCATTGGTTTACAGGTGGCAGTACACGGCTGGCGTGGCCGTCTGGCCAAGTGATGTGATACTTGTCGTCCTGCAAGCTGTAGAAGAACATTTTACAAACCGAGGTGCCAGCCCAGCCTCGGCTCAGCAAGCAAGATTCAGCCGTGGGTTCGAGCTGACGCTTGATCAGCACGTAGCTCACATTGATGCAGTTAGGTGGATTTGATGACAAAGCCAGCCACGGAGATGCTCACCGCTGATGGCGATCGAGAAATGATCTTGGTCTGCCGCCTGGACTCATGGCTTGATCGGAAAGCGATCGAATTGTTACATCGGCAAGTAGCAAGAGTCGCGGATGAGGCGCATGTGCCCTACATCTTGCTACTGCCAGGTATTGATGTCGATATGGTTGCGCTGGATGAGATTGTTATGCCACAGGCTGGCCACTATCCGAAAACAGTCATGCTTCAAGAGCCGCGAACGGACGATGTCGACAGTCTCGGCCACGCGGAGAAATCGTGGGTCGACTTTCAAAAGTGTGCAGCACGCATTTGGGTTCGATCTAGTGCAGAGACTGATTTCGAGCCTGCGGAATATCCCGTTTCTTCGGTGCGGCTTTTGCTCAGGCTGCCGCCAAAACAATTGGCAGTCGGCTGGGGGCTGAAATTCGACGGCACGAATTATGTGATAGTCGACATGGAGGAGCGTGGCGTCGACCAACTCGTTTCGCTCGAGGTCAATGCAAGCTTCAATCCAAGTCCTGAATGAGAAGGCAGTCATCGGGCAACTCCGATCCATCGAACGCAAAGTCCAACGAAAGGTTGTTCGCAAAGCAACTAACGCCGCCGGTCGTGAAGTCCTCAAAACCACCAAACGCAACGCCCAAGCAGTAAAGCAAACAGGATATACGGCCCGCTCACTTAAATCGGTGACTAGGTCACGAAAAGGCTACACAAACGTCCGCATCGGACAGGCCAAGCGGAAGCAATTCAAAGCTAGGAAGTCACTGAGAGCACGCGGACGGAACTTATCCCAGGTTCAGCGTGCCGGGAAGCCGGTCCCGATACATTGGCTTGAGAGAGGTACAAAACCACACTTCATCCAAGCCGCCCCAGGAAAAAGGCTCGTATTCGTTGTTGGTCGCAGAACCAAGTACCGCCGAGGCCTAGCCTTCGCAAAGCGCGTCCTTGTCCCGGGTATGAGAGCACAGGGCATTCTCCGTAAGAGTGCTCGGCAGAGTCGCCGGAGAGCAGCAGCCATTTTCGTCAGTGTCGCAGCGAGTGAGATGAAAAGTGCCTGAGCATATCGTAGCGTTCATCAAACAACTGCTGGGAATCCCGGTGCATTACCAGCACGTGGACGGACCCGCCAGCGACGAGTTCGCTTGGTGCGTGATTTCAGGGGAAGACTTCGACGATGACCTCGACGACGACGAGCCGTTCGCAGCACGGCTCTTCTTCGATGTAGAGATCTACGCCCAGTCCGCAGCACGATCGCGAGAGTTAGCCAAGAAACTGAAAGTTGGTCGCGACTACCGCGGACTCATTGCTGAGGGGGCAGCCTTCGTCGACGACGTTGCCATCGAGAACCAGCGTGATGGTTATCAGCCACAAGCAGCGGGCGACTCTATCCCGCCCTTTGAAGTTCCATTTTTGTTGACAGTCACGGGCTACGAGCCCCGAGAAGGAGAGTAGCATGCCTACCGCAGTTCAGCGCAAAACCGTAGCGAAGGGAACCAAGCTGTCGATCGGTCCGGCAGGGGGAGCTTTGGCATATTTTGGGCGAATCCAGACATATACGCCGCCCTCGCAAGACCGCCAGATCATAGAAGCGCCCGAGTTGGATCCGCAGGACGACGACGGAAACCCCCTCGAAGGCGATCCTGTGGAGCTCGGTGACGAAATTTTAGGCGAGTTCAGCTTCGAGATGTATTGGGATCCGAAACACGCTGATGCAGAACAACTCGATACATGGTGGGCGAATAAGACAAACCTAACCTTTCAGCTTGATTCGCCGCATGACACCGATGGTGCTCGCATGGTTTACAACGGGAAGATCAAGACATTGTCGCATGCCCAGCTCGCCAAACGCGACTACTACAAGCGCACCGTTACAGTTGTTCGCACCAGCGGTATTACTACTGCGGCGATCCCAGCTTAACCTCCCTCTGTTGTCACTACCAACCGGATGAAGCCATGCCAACTCTCGATATTCTTGCCGCCCTCGAAGACCATCTGCCGACCAAGCGTCGTGTCGATGTGGAGGGCTGGCCGGTGCCCGTTTGGGTTTGGCGGCTAGACTACAAGGCAATCCTTGAAGTATCCAAACTGCCCCGAGAGACCGAAGTAGAAAGAGCAGAGTTTGGACACCGACTGGTTGCTATGGCGATTGGCGATGAAGACGCGCCAGGCACGTTTGACAACGAGCGTGGCCAGGACTGGCTTAGGCGTCATCCCATAGCGACACTGCATTTGTACGAAGTCGCACAAGATTTTAATGAACTCACTGGTCCATCGCAGGCCAGAGCAAAAAAGTCCATGGGCTCCGCTGGCTCTTCCACCTCAGTCGAGAACTCGGAGTCCAACATCCCAGACGACTGTCTATAGAGCTCAGCCGTAGCGAACTGCTCGATTGGCAAGCGTTATGGCAGGTCGATCCTTGGGGACCGGATCGGGACGATCGGAGAGCTGCAGTTCAATCTAGCTGGATAGGTGGTACGAGCTTCGAACATTTCCGGCCGGAGTATCCTCACTTCGGCGATCTCTTCAGCGAAGAAGAGTCCGACGACGAAATTATCGGCGCGTTAGAGGACGAGCGAAAGGCGAGAGAAGACAATGCCAAAACTCGAGCCCCTGAGTCTGAAAATAACGGGTAGTGCGGACGGACTATCTGCTGCGCTTGGCAAAGCCCAGGGCGGCGTTGGTAACTTTGCGGCTCACGCAGAGCGGCAGGCGTCCAGGATAAGCAACGCGCTTAGTAGCATCGCAGCGTTTGCTCTACCCGCTGGACTTACAGCAGGCTTAGGTTTCGGTGTCCGTCTAGCAGCCGACGCTCAGGACGCCGAGCTTTCGTTCAAAGCGCTTACCGGCAGCGCCGAAGGTGCGAAAGACGTTATCGCCGAACTTAACAGCTTTTCTGCATCGACGCCGTTTAGCTTTGCAGACGATGTTCTGCCAGCCGCTCAGCAATTGCTGACGTACGGCTTTTCAGTCGAAGAGCTACAGGACCAACTTCGGATCCTTGGTAACGTCGCAGCCGTATCAGGTACCGACTTCGCTGAGCTAGCCAAGCTGATTGGCCGGGCCCG
>DNPC01000851.1 GCA_003501565.1 Planctomycetaceae bacterium
TGGGGGCGACGGCGACCGAGACAATAACGGTCCGCCCGCCGGTGGCTCGTCGGTGAACCGGCAAGATGCCCTGAGCCAAACCAGCCCGGACGACGATACGATCGACTTGAATCCCCTTCATCAAACGCTTATCGATGGAGAATCTCAACAGGTTGGCTTTATCGACGAGACGACTGACCCGCTGAATCGACGGCTGGTTTCCTCGGTCGCTTCACTTCCGTGCCAATTCGCCGACTACACGCTCGACGCAGTCATTGGCCGTGGCGGCATGGGAGTTGTCTATGCGGGTCGACAGCAGAAACTGGACCGCCAGGTTGCGGTGAAAATGATTCGTTCTGGTGCTTTGGCCAGCGACCAAGAGGTCGCCCGCTTTTACGCAGAAGCCCGTAGCGCGGCCCAGCTTGACCATCCCAACATCGTTACCGTCTACCAATGCGGCGAGTATGAAGGGCACCACTTTTTCTCGATGGATTTCGTCGATGGGGACGATCTCTCCAAGATGACTCGTGACGGGCCGCTGGAACCCAAAGCAGCAGCACGTTACGTCCGCGACGCGGCGCGAGCAATCCAGTATGCCCACGAGAATGGGATCGTTCATCGCGACCTCAAGCCCGCCAATCTGCTGGTTGATCAAAACGACAATGTGCGTATCACAGATTTCGGCCTTGCAAAAAGTATTGATACGGAGTCGAGCCTGACGGCCACAGGTGCAGCAATTGGCACCCCCAGTTATATGTCGCCGGAGCAGGCGGCTGGGCAAATCGAAAATGCACCTCAGTCAACGGACGTGTATTCACTCGGAGCGATTCTGTTTGCGATCACTACCGGCCGGCCGCCCTTCAAAGCGGGATCTGTGGTCCAAACGATAATGCAGGTTATTCACAGACCACCGCCATCGGCTAGCTCTATCAATCCGGAACTCAAGGGCGATTTGGCGACCATCATCGACCGCTGCTTGCAAAAGTCTCCTGACCAGCGATACCGATCTGCCGAAGACCTCGCCAATGATCTTGAACGATTCTTGATCGACGCGCCCATTGAAGCCCGCCCGATGTCCGCCACACGGCGAGCATGGTACTGGCTGTTGGGTGTGCCAATCGTTGGAGCGGTACTGGATCATCGCGTCGTTGAACCGACCAATGCGCACCACTGGGTCCAACGCGGGCTCATCTCGGCTTTACTACTGCTAGCACTTGGGATGATATTGGTCGCGGTACCTAGCAGTGTATGGTACAAGAACCGTATGCCACGGCAATTGACGATTGCAGCTGGCGTCGAAGGCGGCGCATACTTCGGTCTAGCCGACGAGATCAGCGAGCTGATCAATGCGAATAGCAAATGCGACGCCCAGGTGATTGCCTCGGGGGGATCGACTGACAATTTGTCTCGGCTGCTTAGTGGGCAAGCCGGGCTGGCTCTGGTGCAATCTGATGCTGTTGATTCCGCAGAGATTTCAGTTGTGGCCCCCATGTACTTTGAAGTGGTTCACATCCTTGTTCGGGGTGACTTAGGGATTAGCACTCTAGCGGAACTCTCTGGCCGCAAGGTCAAAGTGGGCTCTCAAAAAGGTGGGTCCCAACGAATTGCACGGTCAGTACTACAGTACGCGGGGCTTTCGATGGGGGATATCGAGCTTGATGAGAGTCCACTCGATCCACTGGTTGCGCCTAGTGACACTGCCGATGCCGTGATTGTCGTCACTCGCCCAGGAGCAAGCCTAGTTAAAGAACTGCTGGCCGGGAATCGTTATCGGCTGTTCGATATGCGGGACGCTTGGCAATTCACTATTGATGAGCCGAGTTTTCATGTGTACTACGTCGATGATGATCACTATCCAGATTGTGATTTGCCAGCAGATGGGATTCGCGCCGTCGCCACAACAGCTTTCTTAGTAACCAAGAGTGACGCTTCTTCTGCACTCGTAAAACTGATTCTGACGCAGCTGTTTGAAACCGATCGAGCGGAAAAACTCGGGATTTTCGATGCTTCTCGTGCAGCGCACTGGAAGGAGTTGGCCTGGCACGCTGCCGCTCGGGAGTTCTTTGGACCGTATCGAAGCACGATCGCGGAATAGTACAAGCATCGGGCCATATCTTTCAATTCGTTCGCAGAACCACCCGTTCTATAATTTCTGCATTGCCAGTAGATTCGACGCCTCCTGGGTTCGACTAGGCCAGATTCGATAACAAGATGGCCGTGTGTCCCGTATGATTATCGCAGTGGTGCTAAGGCCCCACGCACGTTGCAACAGATTGATTTATTGCGTCGCTTAGGCCGACGCAGGGAGAGAACAAATGCACTCAAGAATCGTTTTGCTCGTGGCCGCTGTTGTTCTTGCGTTTACCCAGCAATTGGAGGCTCAGGAGACAGCAGCCGCAACGAAACCTGTCGTGTCAGATGATCAGCAAATGCAGCCAACTCAAGTTCTTAACAAACTAGCTGGCAAATGGGAGGGAACCTGCCGAACCTGGTTAGCCCCGGGGAAGCTGGCCGACGAGTCCAAAGTGACGGGGGAGTTCGTTGAGGTCCTCGGCGGAAAGTTCATTCGCCACAAATACGAAGGCACGATGAACAGCAAACCCCGCATCGGGGAGGAGTTGATCGCGTTTAATCAACTCTCCGGTTCATTTCAGGTCTCGTGGATTGACTCCTTTCATATGAATTATGCGATCATGTTCTCGCAGGGCAAACAAAGTGAAAAGGGCTTTGCAGTGGCAGCCAAATACGACGTGGGACCGAATAAGCCTAAGTGGAGCTGGCGGACTGAATACAAGTTTATCGATGACGAAAACTTGGTGATCACTGCATACAACATCCACCCCGAAGGCATGGAAGCCAAAGCGGTTGAAACGACCTACAAGCGAGTAAAATAGCCCCGCGTTATCCATCGCTCCGCGAACGCGCTGGGGACAAATTCATTGCCCCGCGAATACTCCGGGGACGATTCTCTCACGAGTCGCTTGTCGATTCAGAAGTGCTGGATCCTCACGGGAATTAGCGCTTTAAACGACCGAGTCGGAACACACACGCTCGGCCCGCGCAAGCTAAGCGACTCGGTAGTGTATGATACGCACCGGCTGCTTTGTCGGAGGCGTCTAAACGCGTTCAGCTTTACTGCGTTCCGATGGATGCGGCGAATGTACGCTTCATTTCTACCCTTCTAAAACAACGCGGTCGCAAGCATGTTACGCATTTCGTATTTGTCCGTTGTCGCAGCACTGTTATGTGCGCTGCCCTTGCCAGCTCAAGAGCCGCTGTTTGACGCGCAGTTTCCGAACCTGGACTCACAAGCGCGTATTTTGGAGGAGATAAAGCCGACCAAAAAACCTGGCATTGTAAACATGCAGGTGCCCCGCGACGAAGTTGTCGCCTTTGCACTATACACGCACCAAGATAAGACCTTAAAGCTGTCGGCCCAGTTGTTTCCTCTATCGCGCGACGAAGTACGGACTGTGCGTTTGGAATTGGAACGCAACGGTGAGTTCACAGAAGTGGCTCAAGCGGAAGTCATGTACCCGGGATGGGATGCACATTTTCGGGTCGAGGACTGGGATAGCTCCAGGACGGTCAATTACCGAGTACGCCATGGTGAGAAGGCTACATTTGAAGGGCTCATCCGGCGCGATCCGGTCGACAAGAATGAGATCGTGGTCGCCAATCTGTCGTGCAACTCCAGTCGTACCAAAGGGCCACGCGAGGAGATGATCGCGAACATTCTGCAGCAGGACCCGGACCTCCTGTTTTTCGCGGGCGATCAAACCTACCACCATACCCAACACACCGCTGGCTGGCTCGAATGGGGACTGCAGTTTCGCGAGATCACCCGAGACCGCCCCACGATTACGATCCCGGATGATCATGATGTCGGCCAAGCCAATTTGTGGGGCGAAGGCGGCAAGCGGGCCTCGACGGCTGCCGGTCCGGACGGAGGCTATTTCTACCCACCTGGCTACGTCAACATGGTGCAACGCCAGCAGACTTGGCACCTTCCCGATGCATTTGACCCGCGCCCCATCGGTGGCGACATTAGCGTCTACTTCACTGCCCTTTGCATCGGTGGAATCGACTTTGCGATTCTGGAAGACCGAAAGTTTAAAAGTGGGCCTGAGGGCAAGATTCCGAAGATGGGGCCCAGGCCAGACCACATCAACGACCCTGCCTACGATCGATCTAGTGTGGACGTCGCTGGACTAAGTCTGCTGGGAGATCGGCAGCTTGCGTTCCTGGAGGCCTGGACAGAAGATTGGGAGGGCGCGGACTACAAAGTCGCGCTCAGCCAAACTGCTTTTTGTGGCGCTGTTCATCTCCATGGACAGCCGAGCAACCGTTTGCTTGCCGATCTGGATTGCAATGGCTGGCCACAAACGGGGCGAAACAAAGCACTGCGAATCATCCGGCGAGCGTGGGCCCCGCATTTGTGCGGCGACCAACACTTGGCGGTCGTTGTCAAACACGGCATCGATGAGTATTCCGATGGCCCATTTGGATTTACAAGTCCGGCAATCGTCAACACGATCTATGGGCGTTGGTGGCATCCCGAGGATGAAAAACCGGGCAACAATCCCGTCGAAAAGAGCCCCTTGCCATGGACGGGTCAATTCGAAGACGGACTAGGCAACAAAATTGACATGCTCGCCTATGCAAATCCGCCCAACGTGAAAGATGAAAAGCAGCGAGCCGACGGTTATGGTTTGGTACGCTTCGATAAGTCAAAAGGAACGGCGCGGTTCGAATGTTGGCCGCGGTTTGCCAAAGTTGCCGATGGTGATTCGGCTCAGTTTCCCGGCTGGCCAATCACGATAGCAATGAAAGACAACGACGGTCGTCGTGCTGTGGGTTACCTGCCGCCAATTGAGCAACCTACTAGCAAACACCCCGTGGTGCAAGTTGAAGATCAATCGACGGGTGAAGTCCTCTACACGGTCCGTCTACACGACACTTCAATGCGACTGCCCGTTTACTCAAACGGCCCTTTTACCATCCGCATGGGCACGGACCGACCGAACGAAAAGGAAATCGCGGACGTTTCACCTGAAAAGTAAACTCTATCGGGCAGCGGCCAACAGGCGTCTTTGACGAATCTTTGAAAGACACGTACGCTACTTAGGCGCGAGCAAGTGTTTACTGAACCACTTAAGGGATTCATCCATGGCCGTTGCGCGATCACTTCCGAGCCCATGATCAGCGTCGGGGTAAACGATCAGCTTATTCTCGACACCGATTTCATCCATTTTCTCGTGAATCCACTCGCCTTGTTCGGCCGGCACCAACTCGTCTTTCCCACCCATCACGATTAGACAGGGTGCATCGTCCGGCGTAACGAAATACAACGGCGAAACCGCTTTGGCGTCTTCTTTGGGAATGTCCAGACCAGGAAACCCGCGATAACGTGGATGCAGGCCTGGTGTGCTCCAGATATAGCCAGTGATGTCGCTGGGAGGCACCAAGGCTACACCGGCTGCAATTCGGCTGCTCTGCCTCGCCACCAAGTCCTTGGCCTGTGGGTCTCCATCATCGCCCGTTGTCGCGAGCATGAGCGTCAGGTGGCCACCGGCACTCATACCGACCACTCCCATCCGCTCCGGATCGATATCGTATCGCTTGGCATCTTTGCGGATGACACGAATGGCCAGCCGCACATCAGCGACAGCTTCCGCAATCGAGTATCGCGGGCTACTGCCGTGTCGGACGGCAAACACGCGATACCCGGCCTCGAGATAAGGGGCTAGCAGAATTTGCTCTTGGGCCGGCGGTACCCACTTGCTTCGCCAACCACCGCTGACCATAAAAACCACCGCAGCTCCATTGTGCTCGACGAACGGTTCTAGCACGTCGAACGTCAGTGCTAAACCGTCTTTGTGGCCATAGATGACCTCGCGAAACTGGGGTGCCTTGTTCGGTTTGGCCGTGGCGGGTGCGCTCGACTCGGTTGATTGTGCGGAAACCTGCGTCGCGTGACAGCAGAAGATCATGAGGACGGACAGTGCTGATTTCATACGAAAAAACCTCAAACGATACCCAGAAAATCGCCGGCGCCTGGCGAGCGCAATACTGCTGATCAGATTCTACCACCGCTGTGGCCCAAGCGGTTCGCGGGCAGGCTGGCAAAGAAGTCCAAGGGTAAGCCGAGCAGGACCGACTAGTGCGTCAGCCCGTGAAGCTCTGTGGCACGTTTGACGCGTTCGATGGCGAGCGTGAAGGCGGCGGTGCGTAGATCGATCTGTTTGTCTTGCGATTGCTGCCAAACACTTTCGAAAGCATCACTCAACGTGCGATCTAGTTCTTGGCGCACGCGGTCCAAGCTCCAACGATAGTGTTGGCGATTCTGGACCCATTCAAAGTAACTGACTGTAACGCCGCCGGCGTTGACCAGGATGTCAGGCAAAATTGTCACGCCTTGATCGCTTAGGTATTCGTCCGCCGATGGAAGAGTAGGGCCGTTGGCTGCTTCTACGATTAGCTTGGCTTTGATCTTGTCCATGTTGCCTTCGTGGATCACTCCGCCCAACGCGGCGGGGATCAACAGATCACAGTCAAGAGTGAGCAGCTGTTCACCAGCCAGTTTTTCGCCACAGGGAAGGCCTTCAAGTGTGCGATTTTGCAGAGCATGCCGAAGCACCTGGGGCATATCCAAGCCCTTCGGGTTGTAGTAGCACCCGCTAATATCACTGACGGCGACAACTGGAAACTCAGATTCTGCTAGGAACTTCGCCGCGTGGGAACCGACGTTCCCAAAGCCTTGAATGGCGGTTCGACAATCCTGCGGACGCATCCCAAGCCGCTTGATTGCTTTCACACACAAGAGGCCTACGCCGCGTCCGGTTGCTTCCTCGCGCCCTTTCGCACCATATTCTTCGACTGGTTTTCCGGTAATCACTGCCGGATTGAAGCCGTGGTACTTTTCCCATTGGTTGCGGATCCAGGCCATCACCTCATGGCTGGTACCCATGTCCGGAGCCGGGATGTCCGTATCCGGTCCGATCACGTCGTGGATCCCGTCTACGAACGCACGGGTCAGCCTTTCGAGCTCTTTGCGACTGAGTCGACGCGGATCGACCGCCACGCCGCCTTTCGCGCCGCCATAGGGCAAGTTTACGACAGCGGTTTTCCAAGTCATTAAACTCGCCAACGAACGAACCTCATCGATGTCTACCTCGGGGTGGTAGCGAAGTCCACCTTTCATCGGTCCGCGAGAGTTGTCGTGCTGGACGCGGTAGCCGAGCAACGTTTCGACTTCGCCCGAGTCGGTCTCAAAAGCCACTTGGACAGTCACTTCACGACGCGGTGTTAGCAATAGCCGACGCATCCGGTCGGTCAACTCAAGTCGATCTGCTGCTTTGCGAAAGAAGTACTCAGTTGCCTGGCTAGCTTTCAATGAACCATTCCCCAAAATTATTCTGCTGTGTCACAGGTGTGCTGTCGCCGGTTCTGCTTCCCACCGTTAGATGCTGCTGGCGATATCCGCATAAGCGTACCCAACGTGCGTATTGTAGAAACCCAGCTACTAGACAAGCACGGGAAATCCCTGATCTGCCGAAGTTGAAAAATGCTTTGCCGGAGCCAACCGCAATACCAGTTCAGTTCAACCGGCACGTAGGCTGTTGAGTTGGAGGATTGGTTTATAATCGAGACGCTATCAGTGTTCTTTCTAAGTGGCCTCCATGCAATCCAGCAACGAAGTATGGCAAGCGATCACATCCGCGGGCTTGGGAACCGCTGATGACTGCCGACGCTGGGCCGCCGAGGTGGCTGGCACGTTGCAGCCGGAACACTTGGCAAACGGAACGCGAACGCTTGAAGCATTGGTTATCCGTGGCCACTTGACGGAATTCCAGGCTACGGCGCTCCGCGATGGTGGTGACGATCTGCGAATCGGCAACTGGGTGCTCAAACGGCCCGCCGGTGGCGGCGTTTGGGATGACTGGTTTGAGGCGAGCAATCAAACGCGCAGCGCTTGGATTCGCATCGTTAATCCCCAGCAGCTTGATCGACTTCGGCTATATCGCCCCTCCGTCCCCAGGGCGCAAAAGTTGGCCGGGCTGGATTTGCCCGGATGTCTGCAGATTGGTGGCATTGAAGCGGCAGACGGTCGTCTACTCACGGCCGTTGCACCTCCGGGCGAGGGTCTGTGGCTTTCCCAATATGTTGGGCAGAATTCTGGCGAAACTAAGCCATTCGATGGACTTGCGATCCTGTGGAGTCAGATCGTTGAGTGTGTTTGCCAGCTGCACCAGAACGCGATAGTGCATGGTGCACTGGCGCCGGATCGAGTCTGGATTGAGTCGGGGCGGCCCATTCTGGTTACCGATCCACTTTGCGAACGGTCAGCGATGCCAAGTAGTTCGGCATCGGGATTGTTTCGGCGAGAGTTACCCGGCCTTCTTCCGGAGCACTTTATAGCACCTGAGTTTCTAGCACCTGATCCTTCTCCCAGCTTCGCCGCGGACGTTTTTTCACTCGGGTGTATCGGCTGGTGGCTCTTAACCGGACAGCCTCCCGCAAAGGCGGGTAGTAGTGAGCAGGTTATGGCTGCACAGGCAAAGCCGTTATTGGCTGAGGCCGACGTCTCACTATCGGGCGGTCCTGACGTCAGCAAAGCGGTAAAGAGCGTGCTCCTCCACGCGATGTCGCGAAACCTTTCGGGCAGGTTTGCCAACGCACTCCAGCTGCGAACAGCGCTTACAGCCGCGCTCGACTTTTCCGATAGCGCCGACGTTGTGCCCCAGCGTGAATCCGCCAGGGCATCGATGGCGCCATTGAAAGAGCAGACAGCCGCATCGAAAACCCAACAGGCAATTGAGCAGCCGAAGGAAAAAACTGGCCGCCAAACGCAGCAGCACCCGAAATCCAAACCGCCTCAAACACCGCCTCTGAAGACTCCGTCTAGTGCAGCGACAGCCCCACCCGTGCGTGAACAGGGCGCGGCTGCCCAGAACGCATCTCCCAACGACGCTCCGACTCAAGGCGCGATTTCGAAATCGCCCTCAAGAGAAAATGCTCAGCAGCAAAACCAGCGCAAATCACCTGGAACCGCACAGAGTCAAAAGAAGAAAGCGTCGGCGCTGGCCGAGGAGCCTAGCAAACAGAACCAACGCAACACGAGCGGCCCGAAGGCAACTCCGAAGCAGGTTGTTGCTTCGAAAGACCAGGAAAAAGCGGCGGAGCCAACTCCCGCACTCCAACCGCCGAAGAGCGAGGGTATTGGCCAAGAGCCGGGAGCCGCATCAGACGCCACGGACACAACTCGCAAAACAGCCGATGGAACATCGCAGCGCCCACCGCGAGAACTTTCCAGCGCACCGAAGCCAGAAAAGGCTGAGCCAACGGCCGCGGCGACCAATCGCAGTTCAGCCAAGTCTGCCAAAAATCCTACCAAGAAGGGCAGTCGGAAATCCGGCAACAGGTTGCTGGTTCCCATCATGGGCGGGTGTGGATTCTTGATAGTCATGCTCGCGGTTCTGAAGCTTTCGGGAGCTTTGGAATCTTCGGGCTCGCGTTCAGAATCCCAGCAACGGACTGCGCCCTACCAACCGAACACCAACGACAACAAGCCTGATTCGGGTCGGAGCGTCCCTCAATCGACAAAGTACACTGTCGTGTCGGACGATCAACGGCTTTGGTTGCCACCGACAGAACGGACGATTCCGATACCCACAGACCTGTTGCCTCCAGGCGCACAGGTACTTCTATCTGTTCGGACCGGCTGGCTGGCAGATCCAGGTGAATATTTGGCCGCTTCCTTGACGAATGCTGCCGATGCGCTTGCCACCATAATTGCGAACCAAGCCGGCGTTGAACTGGATGAACTCGCGCAAGTAACAATCGCCCTCTATCCACCCGATGAATCTGGCAAAGAACCGAAGATGGCGTTGCGAGTCTTGCTCAAACGCCCGATGGTCGCCTCACAACTAAGCACGATCTGGGAAGCACCTCCGGCAAAGCTCGATGGCACGGACGTCTTTGCGTCGGACGAGCTACTCTATTTGCTCGATCCTGAGGCGGACCGGGAAGCGGTTCGTCAATTTGCATGCGGCCCGGTGGATCTGATGCGCGAGGCGATTGAACTAGAGGGAGAGGCTGGACCAATGACGCCTCCCGTCGAGCAGTTGTGGCGACTTAGTGACGCTACTACTGATATATCTTTGTTGGCGGCCCCACAGTTTTTCTTTGCTGGCGGACGCTGGCTCGTGCAGCAGTTGCCGACACGTCTAGCAGACGAACTAGAGAAGTTGCTAGCCACCGATCGCCGCAGTCTCTTGTTCCAAAGCCGTTGGGAGCCCACTTGGTACGGTGAATTAGCACTCACCGGTCGCGACCAAAGTGATGCTGCAGGTATCACGCAACAGCTACGCGAGCGATTGGCGGGGTGGCCCGGACAGGTTGAAGCATGGTTTGCGGATCAAGCACCCCACGCTGCCTGGAGGGCGATCGCATTGCGGCTGCCTCAGATGCTGCGTACTCTC
>DNPC01000117.1 GCA_003501565.1 Planctomycetaceae bacterium
CAACTTGCTGCTCGTCATCCAAATCAAACAGCCACTCGCCCAACCCGATATCTTCCCACATGAACCCCTTGGAAGTCTGCTCTGCGAAACGACAAACGATGGCTGGGACTCCGTGGCCAATGCACATGATGGGCGAATGCATTTCGTTCCCGAACAAGCCCGCCGAGCGACGATAGGTGCTAACCGCCTCTCCCGTAAGCCAATAATCTGGCCGCCAAACGACGCGCTGCAGAACATCCGCTGGCAATCGATCGATCAGCATTTCCTTGCCGACCGCCATCTGCGTTCTATCTTCAGGACAAACAAGCACTTTGTAGCTGGTGTTGCGGGCCAGCTCGATGATCGCACGACGCAGCTGCAGATGGTCGTGTTCCTTCTTGGCCTCGTTGCGTGCGTGCTTTACTGGATCAAATTTCACATGCTCCTTGATCGTCCAATAAGGAGTGTAACGCAGTCGTGGGATGCAGCAAAAGAAATTCCCGGGTTGAAGGTTGTGTTCAGCCAGGAAGCCTAACGCCCTCGCGTCGTCGGTCAGGTCGCACGCAAACGCGGCGTCTGGACCGAAACGCATGACCGGTGTGGTGACGCCCTGCCGCTTTGCGAATGCTAGCGACTTTGAATCGCGAAAGTACACGAACTCGGCGTCACTCAGGACCCGGCAAGTTCGCTCAATCGCTTTGGCATCAATGTCGCTTGTTTTCGAAGACTTCCGCGGTGAGAAAGTAATCCCATAGATACCGTACGGCTTGCCTGTATCGTTATGCCAGCGAACTACGTCGCGCTCGGCCACTAAGCTGGCTCCTGATCCATGCAGCAAGAAATCGCACTGCTCTAGCGCTAACTCAAGCTCAGCGGTTCTAGGCATCGCTATGCTGAGCTTGGGGAAACGCTGCTTGAGTATTTCAGCAACTCCGTTGTCCAGGTTGCTGGGCCACAAAGTAACTTTGAGCTGCGGTAGATGCTTTTCCAGTATCGAGAGAATACCCGGTGTGTGGGCTATATCACCGATGTTCACCGTCTGCCACGAGGATCGGACCAGTACATGTTTGGCAGTCTGTAACCTCGACAACATGGCGGGAAGCGGTGAGGCATCTAAGGTCATTCCTAGACCAAACGCACTCGCCATCCCGTTCTTTAGAAGCTTGCGACGATCGATCATTCCAACCTCTGCATAGTGAAACAGTCTATCGTACAAGAAAACTATTGAGCCGGCATGGCGGTAGAATGTGGCTGAATGGACCGATGCGGTTCCCGTTCATTGGGCTTCAAAAGTTGAAAAAGGCGATCCCCGTGGCAAATTTTGGTGTGCTTCTTCTCGCTGTCATTTCTGTCGCATTGCCCGGTGCGTCCGAGAGCAATGAACTCTATGATCCACCATGGAGCGCTGCAAAACCGATACGGTTGATCAGCTTTGAGTACGACCGCGACTCTGGTCCACAGGAAAATGGCGAACGCTTGTATGCTGCCCTCATGACTTTGTCGCCAGGCGACCATCTTAGTATTGAGGGCGGCACATACAGTATCGCGCGACGGACGGATCTAGCGATTTCCGGAACGGAAGCGGCCCCGATTCGTGTTTCCGCTAGGAAAGGTGCGGAGGTCAAGATAACGCGACCGGATCCAAGACAGAATATCCTGAACATCGGGCAAAGCAAACCGGCTGAGTATCTAGTATTACAAGGACTCGAGTTTACCGGGGGAAGTCATGGGCTCCGAATCGGAACTGGTAACAATATTTGGATCGATCGTTGTCACATCCATCATACCGGTGAAGTCTGCCTGAGTGCGAATTCGGCCGATACGCATCACCTCTATCTGACCCGCAATGAGATCCACGATGGCGGGGGAACCGCCGAGGGGATGTACCTTGGCGGCAATCACGGCAAGGTAATCATGAGTGAGAGTGTTATTGCACTGAACCATGTCTACAACTGCCGCGGCACTCAGGGTGACGGAATCGAAGTCAAGCAAGGTTCTTGGGGAAACTTGATTGCAAGGAACAAAGTACACGACTGCAACTACCCATGCATAACTGTCTATGGCACCGGCGGGAAGCGACAAAACGTGATCGAGCGCAACCTGTGCTTTCGCAGTCGTGACAACGTGATGCAAGTCCAGGGCGAGGCGATCGTTCGCAACAACATCCTTGTTGCTGGTGGCAATTCAGCGTTTGCCAGTACTGACCACCAGGGCAAGACCAGAAATCTACAGGTGGTTCATAATACGTTGGTGAATTCGGGGCATGCGTTTCGAGGGAACTCATGGAACGGTCGCAGCGGTATGTTGCTTGCCAATAACGTCATCTACTCCAAGAACGGAAACGCCCTGCATTTTCCCAGTGGTTCTGGCGGAGTTGTTATCGAAGGAAATGTCGTTTGGGGTGGAGGTGTCGGTTACGCCTCTGTCGTCGGAAATGGTATTCAGGATTTCAGGGACGTTTCCTGGGATGGCAGATCCACAGACGCTACACCAAGTAAAGATGCTCCGTTTGACGCTGGTGTTGAGAGATACAAACCGAAGGGAGATTACAACGGCGATCCACGCAAACCCGGTCAGACTATTTGTGGAGCGATATTGAGGGCCACAAGTAGGTAGCTGGCGCGCATTGGTAGAATCCGCTTATATCATTTCATTGACTTTCTACAGGACACGCTGGAAGTCGTGTTAAACCTTGCGAAGTAAGTGCATGCCGTCGCGGCCACGATAAGTGAGAAGCAGGGCATTGTCGGCGGCTGCGGCTTGAAAAACCGCTTCGAAGAATTGGTGTTCGCCCGGCCACGGAAACGCGAAGAAGAGATCGAATTCGTCCATTTCCAAGCCGATCTCATTATAGACGTCGCCCTCGAACGTTTCGACGTGTTCGATGTCGCTGCCTAGGTCGAGGATGCCCGAAATCTCGCGTGGGACGAAGCTGCCGGTGTAGAATTCAGCCGATAGTTTAAGCGTTTCCGCTAGCCGGCAGGCTTGTTCAACTAGATTGGTTTCGACCTCTATCCCGACCGCTTCCAACCCTCGTTGCGCCGCCAATAGTGCTGCGACCCCAAAGCCGCTACCCAGTTCGCAAAATCGGTTGCCTGCCAGTAGATGTCCTTGCTCAATCCAGGTGAGTGCCTGGTCGAGCAAGTGAAAGTCGCAGGGGACAAAGTTTTCGCTGACGGTTTCCTCGCCAAGCATGAACGCTTCGATGCGCTCGTTAGCGAAGTCAATTAGTCTTTCGGCATCGGGCGAGATCACGATTTGCGTGATCGTGTCTGGTACCGGGATTTCTGTGAGTGCCATCCGACGCTCATTGGGCACGAATGCGTGAGCCATCTTCGCTGAGTGCAAAAATCTGTAGCTCATTTTGCGCGACGACATCTCGGACTTGAGCTTCTGTCAACGACTTCCCGCTAGCATTGGCGCTACGAACCAACTCATCAACACGTGCCCACCGGTCAGCATCCAGTTGAAGGCCGATTGACTCTGGTTGGTGCCTCAAGATAAAGGTCAGGTATTTGCTGATTCTTGTAAGTCGTCTGTTCATCCGGCGTCGTTTGAAAGCGTAGGATCAATTTGCACCGCGGCGAGTATACTCGATGCAGCGCATTTCAAAAATCCGTGATATTCAAGGAGAGTCAGCTTTGTCGTTTTTCAGCGCCTGCCATTCCTGTTGAGTTGCTTCCGTTTTGTGCAACTCCATCACTGCCTGCCACCGACCGTCCTTCTTAACCAGCAAGGCTTGGAAGTGGATGTAGACGGAGGTTGCTTTACCATTCGAATCGGTTGTGCTGTAGTGAAAGATGCCCGTTTCGTGGGCCGTTACCGAGTCGCCGATTCGTTTTGAAAAGCGAAATTCGACGTTGGCTTTGAGCTTGCCTCGTTTGGTTTCCTCAAAACCCTCTTTCCAACGCTCGAACGCTTTGGCGATCGGATAACTCGTCCCTGCGATTTCCGAAACTAGGACTGCATCACGGTGAAACGTTTTGCGATATTCCTCAAAATCACCGCTGCGGACCGTCTCTGCTGCCGCCGCCCAGTAAACATCCAGTTCGTTGGTGCGTTGCGATGATGCGGAAACGGACTTCAGCGGCAGCCAGAAAATTACAAACGCCAGTGAGAGCCCAACGGCTTGGGGGAGCGGACGATTTCGAAAACTGAGCATGAACGAATCCGGTCGTGTTTGTGTGTGAATTAAGGCGAGAACGAGATTAAGTGGCTAATTCCTTTTCTCGTTCAAACTTGCAGGATTCGAGGCATCGGAGCGCTGGTCGACGATGCGTTGTTGCGCCTCGATATGATTCGTCTCAAGCTCGACATTGCCAACCTTGGCTTCCAACTGGAGCCCAATGGTCTGTGTGGGTTGCGGGCGAGTATCGCGAATGGTGTTGTTCTCAAACACCAGGCCATGCGTTTCACCGCGAACTCGAATGGCTGCTGTTCCAGCCGCTTTACCATTGTCTTCGATGGTATTGGCAACGATGCGATTGCGATGTGCGCCCATGCCCAATGATTCATCGCGAAAGAAAATGCCATTGGAATGGTTGCTGCGTACTGTATTCTTCGTCAGTAGGTTATCGGAATCTTTGTGACCGATGGAGATTCCAAACCTCCCGTTGTTTTCAATCAAATTGTCCTCAAACGTGCCGTGGCGGACCCGCCAGCACAGAAACAGTCCGTCGGTACCATTGTTGCGAGCGACGCAGTTGCGAATCAGAGGACGTTGTGAACCGCTTCCGGGGTGCAGTCCTAATTGAGTATTGCCATGAACAACACAGTTGGTGACCACAACATCGTTGGACTGTTGAAAGCTGATACCGTCCCCGTTGTAGCTGCGGACCTCACAATCGTCGATGACGGTTCCGAACGCTCGATACAGAAAAATGCCGCCACCGCGACAACCATTCAGGTGTGCATTTTGTCGTTTGTTGCCGTCAACCGTCAGTTTGCTGACCGATGCGTCGATGATGTTATAACCACTAATGACTGGAAAAAGCGTGCCTGCTTTCGCACCGCGACTTACCAAGCAGTCGGCCATCAACGGTTGGTCAATCGAATAAATGTTGTTGTTCTTGCCAGTAATGCGAGCCACCGTTGTATGGAAGCCACCCGCTTGGGCATCCCAAACTGCAATTCCTTGCCCGGCCTGTAGCTGGACACCATCCTTGGCAGTGATCTGTTGTTCGCCGAAGTCACCATCGATTCCAAGGTCAAAGACGATACCCGGCGCCTTCGTAAGTACGGTGTCTTTCCCGCTGCCGATGACCTGGACTCCACTGCGCAAGTGCAGCGAGTCTCGCATTGTGTACTCTCCAGGCCCGATCCGAACTGTTCCGCCTCCCAGTGCGGCCACGTAATCGACAGCCGCTTGGAGCGCTCGATTGTCGTTACCGCGTAGTACTCCCGAATCGACCCCCACACTAATCTCAGGCCGCTCAGCCATTTCCGAATGCATTGCCCGAGGCAATTGCTGCTCGCTTGGATGCGGCGAATAGTCACGCGGAGATTCCTGTCCGGCAATTTGACCACTCAAGGCGATTGCCGAGGATAGGAATGCCCACGCAATAAAAGGAACTTGTCTTGGCATATGGCGAAACTCCCAGGCTTGTGAACGTCCTCTACGAACAGAGTAGTTTAACACGCACATACGAACGAACGTGACACTGAACTTCGTTCGTGTGGCACGGGCCCC
>DNPC01000078.1 GCA_003501565.1 Planctomycetaceae bacterium
CCGTACCTCAATCGCAAAATCGAATCCAAAAAATGCGTGAGGTTCACGAAGACCCCTATGTAAAGCAACTTTGCGAAGCCATCGGCGCAGAGATCGTCCGCGTCGATGCGGCACGCAAACCAGCCGCGCCAAACACGATCAGCAACTCGTCCGTCAGCAATAGCTAAAGGAAGCACCGAAGCTTCCTCCCCGTCTACCATCAAGGTTACAAAATCATGTTCAAGAACCTCAACGGCCTAGCTCAAGTTCTCCGCAATGCCAGCTCGATGGGCGAAAAAGTAAAGGAGATGCGTGAGCAACTAGCTAACGAAGTCGCTAGTGGCTCCAGCGGCGGCGGAATGGTCAGCGTGGAAATCAGTGGCATTGGCGAAGTCAAAAAACTACGACTTTCGCCAGAACTAATGGCTCAGAATGACCAAGAGCTGATCGAAGAGCTGATCCCAGCAGCCATGAACGAAGCACTCGCAAAAGTGCGCCAAATGCACGTCGAAAAGATGCGTGAGGCCACCGGCGGTATCGATCTTCCTGGACTCGACGACGCACTCGCAAATCTATAGCACGGTAATTCGCGGTGAACGAAAACACCACCTCGGTAAACAACCTGATTGACCATCTTGGGCGGCTGCCTGGGGTTGGGCGCAAGTCGGCCGAACGTCTCGCGTACCATATACTGCGGGTCAGTCAGGGTGAGGCGTTAGCGCTGGCCGATGCGATTCGCAACGTGAGGGAGAACGTTCGCTACTGCAAAGAGTGCTTCAATTTTGCTGAATCCGACTTGTGCAGCATTTGTTCGGACTCGACGCGTGACGATTCGATTTTGTGCGTTGTTGAACAGCCTAGAGATCTCATGGCAATCGAGCAAAGCGGCTCGTATCGAGGCTTATACCACGTGCTGCTAGGACGAATCGCGCCGCTTGAGGGCATCGGTCCAGACCAGCTCACCATCGACGCCTTGGTCGAGCGGGTCCGTCGCGGCAACTTTCGTGAAATCGTGATGGCGACCAACCCAAACGTCGAAGGCGATGGTTCGGCTCTCTACATCACCAACCAGCTTGCAGACTTTCCTGTAGAAGTCACTCGCCTTGCGCGTGGCATAACAACCGGGAGCGTTCTCGAGCACGCCAATCGAGAAATTCTCTCTGACGCGATCGCCGGTCGCCAGAAGCTCTAACCACATCGCGCGTCACGACAGCACGTCGATCATCACGCCGTCAGTAAATTGGGCACGTGTTTCCCCACGACTGTTCGGGAATTGGCATACGTAGCCGCCCCTCGCGTGGTCCACCTGTAACGGTTAGGAGTCCGCGCCCGACGACCAGCATAAGCGCTCATGATGGTACGCTCCGAATAACGATAATAACCAGAGACTAATCGGGAGAGCGCATCACGAGGAATTGCGGCGCAGCCGTGCGAACCATGAGAAGTTTCCCTGTTAGTTTTCTCGTCTCTGCGGTTGTAAACCACAACTCGCCAATCCGCCTCGGTCGGATTGCGATTCTGTTAGCGTTTGCACTCTCCGGCTGCTCGCGGACTCAACATCGCATCAATGCGGATCGCGAGGTTTACCACACCATTTCACAAAGGAATTGTGATCCGCGCTGGGCTCAGCCAGATTTGTCCATCGATGTCGACCCGCGAAGCCGCTATTACGACCCCTACAATCCGGATTGTTCGCCAATGCCGGTCGATGATCCGGCCGCCCATCGGTACATGCATTGTGTTGACGGCATGAAAGGCTGGCGGCACTGGGACGACAACGGTGTGCGTTCGTCCCTGGAAAATCCCACCTGGCAGGTCCAACTGGCTGAATACACCGAGCTGACCGACGACGGCCAGGTAAAACTGGATCTCGATTCAGCTGTCCGGCTCGCCTATGTACACGCGCCGCTGCACCAAAGATCGTTGGAGACGTTGTATCTTTCGTCCCTGGACGTCACCGGTGAAAGGTTCCGACTGGACACTCAATTCTTCGGTGGTAACGCGATTGACCATCGCCATCAGGGTGGTCTTGCTCCAGCAACTATCGGCTTTGTTCCTGGCACTGGGTATGTTGTCGCTGGTCCCTTTTCCCGCCCAGAAAACAACCGCTTGAACGTTGGTACTGACCTTTCGGCCAGCCGGCGATTGGCAACCGCGGGTGAGGTCCTGGTAGGATTCGCGAATTCCTTTGCATTCGAATTCACGGGAGGTGACGTAAACTTGGCTAGTTCGCTCGCCAATTTTTCGTTCATCCAGCCGTTGTTGCGTGGTGGAGGAAGACACATCGCGCTTGAACAACTCACCCTTGGCGAACGAAGACTACTGGCTAACTTGCGTGCCTACAGTCAGTTTCGCCAAGGCTTCTTTACGCAGATCGTCATCGGGGAATTGGGCGTCAACGGTCCACAGCGGGGTGGACCGGGAACCGTGCTGCAATCATTCTCGGGCTTCGGCGGTGTTGGCGGATATCTGGATTTGTTGCAACAAGCCCAGCGCATTCGCAACACAGAAGACAACCTGCGGCTACAACTGCGCACACGCGATCGACTCGAAGCCCTGTACGATAACGACTTGATCGATATCGTGCAGGTGGATCAATTCAGACAAAACATCGAAGTCACTCGCGCGAATCTACTTGACCAAACTAACGGTCTTGAACTCGCGGTGGATAACTACAAAACGCAAGTCTTGGGACTACCCGCCGATCTTCCGGCCGAGGTGGACGAGCAATTAGTTGAAGCATTTCAGCTGATCCCGCTCCAATCCGGTGAGATTGTCGATGCGATCCTCGAACTTCAGGTACAAATTGGTAATGCAGATGGTTTACTGGACGATTCAGCGCAACTCGATGAACTAACAAGTACACTCGAGGGCCTTGGTGAGGAAGATGTAGCTGGTGTTGATTCGTTTCTGTTGCGGACTCAAGCCGTCTTGAGCGACGCATCTCGTCGTGCACGTAGCTTACCCAGGGATATCGTAGAGTACAGAACTAGTTTGCAAAACGGATCGACGGCGGATGCGCTTGATGAGTCCAACCCTGAGGCACGCGAGGGCGGCACCTCCGCTCTGGCACCTGGCGTGAGTAATCGCCGTGCTAGCGTTGCGGAATCATTCCGGCGCATTGAGCCGGTGTCTGATGAGCTGCCCGAACGTTTCGCGGACGCTGCTAGACAAGCCGATGCGTTGCTTGATCGATTGTCCGAAGCAAATCTCGTCGCGACGATCAACACATCAATTGATGAGTTCGCAGAGACTCTGGCACTTGCCCAAGATGTGATTCGATTTCAAGGCTTTTTACAGAATGTAGAATCCGAGCCACTTCGATCGC
>DNPC01000144.1 GCA_003501565.1 Planctomycetaceae bacterium
CCATCCGAGATCTGCCGCTCCGGACCGCCGGCGAAAATGCTCCCGCCGTTGTGGAATTTCGCGGCGAGGTTTATATGACCAATTCCGATCTGGCCGATTGGAATGTTCGTCAAATCGAGATCGGAGAATGTGACCGTAAAGGTGTAACCTCCACCTGTCTCAACCGCACTTGCTCCTCCCGTGACGCTTCGGTGTGACACCTTCCCAGAGGCGTAAGGTGGCCGCTCGCTTTCCGGTTTCCTGAGCTTGGTGCCTTCCGATGGTGATCGGAAACGCCGCACGAAGCCATCCAATGGTTGTGGCCGCGCGGCACTCGTTCGGGAATGAAACAAGACGAACGAAGCGCCGTGCCATTTTGAGCGGAATTTACTCTCGCTTTCCGTTCCTTCCCCGGACTGTATGCCACAAGCTTCAACCTCAGTGGCTCAAGCTGCCAATCCAGACCGCATGGCAAATGACTCTAGCAGAACGCATCCGCGTGCCCCGGCTCCAGACCGATTCCTATCGCCTGTCTCACTAGAGGACACTTGAAGAACCAAGTAATTGGTGCACTAAACTCGTCACTAACGGAAGTTCTTTGCCAGCGCCACCCAAGCGGCCGTTGTCGATCTGGCCCCTTCGCGAAGTCGCTCGGCGACCAGCGATCGGCCTGAGATGGGGTGCGTTCGAAGAAATTCGAAGAAAACTGAAAAGGTTGTCCCCGGAGTCAAACTGTTGGGGTCCTAAGTGAATACATGGAGATTCGTATCCTGCACACAACCGTGCCACAGTGTCACCTACGCAATCCTGAGATCAAAAGTGTTCGAGAGCAAAAACTCGATGAGAGCGTTCACCATTCTCACATGGGCAGTGTGCTTGTTCGCGATGGACGTACCCGTTTCACACGGAGGGGTCATGCTGCAGCCAGTTTCCGCGAGTACAACCGCTGGAACCCAAGCGGGTCTGATCATAAATGTCACGGGAGACGTTGGCTCAGGCGTCACGACCTGGAACTTTAGTGGGAGCTATAACAATACGGATTCTAGTGTAACTCCGGAGTTTTATTCCTTCGTTGGATTCGGAGCAAATGACGATGGACTTAATAATTTTGATCACGATAGCGGTGAGCTAAGTGGAGAATATGTCAGCGACGCCAACCACAACTTCACACTTACTGGCTTTAATTCTTCGTCTGCCACAGTGACAGGATCATCCACTGGGGGCCACAGTATCAACGGCCTTTTTCTGGACAGTGATGGCTCCAGTGGTTCCGACGACTTTGCCTGGTTTGCCGACGGCACATTCAATGCGATTGAAATTTTGACTTTTGCGGGATCGGCCGAATTGGGGTTTGACATTACCACCTTTGGAGAGGGAGCCACTGCGATTATGAACCCGGGCGATACCTTCACTGTGACATCAACCTCCGAAATTACACCATTGTCGATGACCTTCACCGCCAACAGTAGTTCCGCTGCCGTTCCAGAGCCTTCCACACTCGCCATGTTTGGCTTGGGGTTAGGGCTTGCTTACTACCGTCGTCGGAACTTACGGCAGCACTAGGATGTCGTTGATCGTGCCCATTGTGGTGATCGAAGCCCCGTTGTTGTTGCAGCTCAAGATCGGGAAGTCGACGACGTTAACGGTCGAGGCGTCGGCCTGATTGAAGTCGAAGTCGAAGAACCCGGCGCCGGTAGAAAGTGTGTTGTTGTTAAACAACGCGTTCAGCGTGGAAGTGTTTTCCGTTATCGCGAAAACCGCTTCGGCGCTCGTCGAAGAGATCGTGCTTTTGGTCACGTCGACCGGAGTCACCGTTGCCGTCACAGGGTTGTTTGGCTCACTCCTCGTTTTGTCTCACGATTGCTCTGTAGGCGGAGACCCTAAGCACTCTTGCCGGCGAGCAATCTACGGCGAAGGATTTCCCCTTCGATGAATGCCAGACAGCATGGTTTCGGCGCGGAGGCTGGACCATCCGAACGCAGGAAGCCGATTTGCTAAGGCGCGGAGGTCTGCGACACCTAACGCATTGGCGAATCTCCTCCGGCTCGAAAATCTGGGCCAACCACCTTCCGATTAATAGTTCTATCAACGTGAGCCCTGATTCTTGTCAGCAGCTCGACGCGAGATAGCCTGGAGTCCCGCGAGCGAAAAGGGGCGGGGGTGTGGCAAAGTTTCTGGGACCCGAAGGGGTCCCAGAAGTTGCAAGTGGCTCTAGCCAGTCGCCAATGTTCGCGAAGCCAAGGTCGGTTCCCGAGCAATTCGAGTTGCGAGCTTTTCGTCGGTACGTTGCGACAGAACGAAAGACTTGCTTACTGCAACCCCTAACGTCGATTGCCCTGGTCTCTAATCGACTCGGACATGCTTGCCTGCGCGGACTTGATGAATCTCTTCGCATCGGAAAGGTGCTTTCGCTCGGCTTCTGTCATACCGTCCACGGCCGGCTCGTGTTGAATCATGCGATCGTGGATCATCTCCAGCTGGTGGCAATAGGAGACTAGGTAGAAACACATGTTGAATTCCCCCACGAGCGGCAGCGATCTTTCACTGCGGGTTGCATTCCTCGATTGATTCTTTGTCATCAGTCGTCTCCCGGTCCAGAAAGGCTCGTGGGCTCAGGCTCTGAAACACTTTTGGCGACATTGAGCAACATCAAAACGCTGCCTTTGATCGCCTCTGGTAGTGCGGGGCATGCTTCAACCGCCGCAGAGATATCATCGATTGAGGGGCGATGTTCGGCTCCCAAACCTACGTCTTTCGCCTCGACTGCCCCCGCATCTGCCCCCGTCGGAGAGGCGGCAAGCGTTTTTCCCCGCGATTCTGCGTGTTGGCATCGGTCTACGGAACCGAAGGTTAGAGGTTCGAATCCTCTGGGGTGTACTCTTTATGCCCCACACCGCCGTGTGTGAGCACGCTGACCTGTTTTTTTGGGGGCGTTTCTGGGAGCGAGTTTCTCCGTAGGCTTCGGTGGGCTTCCATGTTGCCCCAAATCTGCCCCCAAGTTTTGGCCTGATGCAGCCAAGTATTCTTCTTCCGTGGCTCGACTGTAGTACTTCGCGGCTGTTCCCTTGCCGTGACCAAACCAAGCATTAAGTACCGCATCTCGCCAGCCGGCTTTTTCCATCTCGTTGCGCCGAGTCTGCCGGCAATTCATGAACGGTTTAGGAAAGCGGGGCACTGCGGCTCTGTCGCAAATCTTCTGAAACGTCGTTCGTAGATTGGTCTCACTATCACGATACCGCTGTATCACGTACTGCGCAGATTTATCGGGTTTACGAGCCTGCTGTACTTCCCGCAATGCCTCAAGCTCCTGCCGCACTTCATTGAACAGCGGAACGATCCGCTCCTTCTTGTTCTTGTAGCGAGCCAACTTGGGCGATGTCACCTTGAACCGGCCACGGTCCCACGAGATGTCGGCCCATCGCAGATTCAAAACCTCGCTTGGGCACCGCAATCCACCCCAGCGAACCAGCGAGTAGAGTGTTCGCCATTCCTGGTCTGGGCACGCCTCCAAAATGGCGAGACTGTCATCGTGAGGAATGTCGTAGTTCTTGGCTTGATCAGAATCTAGGTCGATGTCCACGCTCTCAAATGGATTGCGTGACGCGATGCCGAGCTTAACGGCATGGCGGACCATCTGTCGGCAGCGCTTTACATTCTGACCGGCCGTATTGCCTGAAAGCCCTGGCCCCTCGGGATCGTGAATCATCCAGCGATGCCGAAAAACTGGCTTGTCTGGTTGCCAATGGGAATCCCACAGGCTCGCTCGAGCGGCGTCAGTAGATCGTCGCCAGGAAAGTAATGGGTTACATCCTCTTGAGGATTGCTATTGTCGATGATCAGACCGGCCAGCCACAAGACATCGGGATCTTTGATCTTGCGAGCCAATCTTGATTTGAGGATTTCGTGATCCATCGACGGGAAGAACTTTCGGATGTCCGCCTTGAGAACGGAGCGAAAGCGGCGAGTAAATTGTTGGCACCGAGACACGGCAGCATGCGTGTCCTTTCCGGCACGGCAGGCATAGGAATCAAAAATGAACGTAGGCTCGAAAATTGGCTCCAGCACTCCGGTCAGGGCGTGGTGCACAATACGATCTCGATACGGGGCGGCACTGATCAGGCGCTTCTTTGGCTCGTAAATGTAGATCGAACGGTACTCGCCGGGCTGGTACGCCTTGGTCACCAGTTGCTCTCTCAGCGCCCAAAGCTCTCGCTCCAGAGCGAACTCGAATCTCGCCACCTATGGGCGAAATCGCTTGCCACGTTTCGCTTTTTCCGAGGATCGCAATAGATGCTCGAACTACTCAAGCACAACCCAAACAAAACCGACGACCTCATAAATACTCGTTT
>DNPC01000515.1 GCA_003501565.1 Planctomycetaceae bacterium
TGGGTGTCCAGCCATGTTTGTTCTTCTGGTTCCAAACACTCACGTCCGCTCCGTGAGCAGCCAACCAATCGACCATTTGGGGAAGGCTCTTGTACGCCGCACCGTGCATTGCGGTTTCGCCATTGCTGTCGACGTGATTGATGTTAGCTCCCAATTCCAACAACAGCTCAACCGCCTCCAGGGCCTCTTCTTCGGTTCCTGCCTCTTCTCCGGGGGCGAGCGTTCCGATGCCAGCTGCAACCATAAACGGCGTGCAATTGTCGACGTTTGCTATCGTTGGATCAGCCCCGTGCTCAAGCAACTTTTGCATTAGTGGAACATCATTGCGTCGCGCCGCAAACATCAGCGGAGTGCAGCCTTTGTGACTCATCTTCCCCCGTCCGGAGCTACCTTTGCGAAGCTGCGCATCAACATCAGCACCCTGCTCAACCAACACATCAACTAACTGTAGACTTGTGAGATTCCCCGATCCGATTGGTGCTGGTGTACCATCAATATTGTCACCACGATGCGGTTTGCGGACCCAGGTAAGATTGTGCAGTGGTGTAAAACCACAGCGCTGATCATTTGGATCAGCCCCCAGCTCAAGCAGAGACTTAGCCAAATCGAAATGCCCGTTTTCGATACTCAGGTGCAATGCTGTCATACCGCGCCGAGGATTCCGACCACCCGTGTTGGCTGGATTCATCGGCTGGTCCACCTTAACTCCACTTTGCACCATCTTCCGCACGACTGCAGAGTTTCCCTCTCGAACGGCGAAGAAGAAAGCGGTGAATCCCGTCTTCAGTTTTCTTTCGGCGTCTGCACCCTTGGACATCAAATACTCGACGACATCAACATTGCCTTCGGCGGCGGCCCACATCAGAGCAGTTTGCTTCTTCGAATTGCTTGCCATTGGATCCGCGCCATGGTCGACCAACTGTCGCACGATCTGCACGTTACCAGTCCGGCTGGCTACTAGAATAGGTGCTTCAAGGTCGCGCCGGGATGCATCTGGATTCGCCCCGGCTGCTAATAGGCACTCAACGATCGGCAAACTGCCTACTTTACAGGCGATTGTCAGTGGCGTGATTCCGTAGTGAGTTGAGGCGTTGGGATCCGCACCTGCTGCGATCAGCCTGCGTGCCACGTCAGCTTCGCCATGCCAAGCGGACCAATGTAACGCCGTCATACCGTCGGGCTGTTGCTGCTTCACGGCGTTTGCGGAAATCTGCTGTACCGCTGAAGAAAAATCGCCCTGCTGGATCAAGTCAACCAACTTGCCAGTTGCGACCTTGGGCGATGCGTCCGCTGGAGGTCCGTCTTCACACCGCCCCAAACCTGGTAGGAAGCAGATCGTCGCACCAATACAACTTATCAGCAGCAGTCGCATAGTCGTCTTCCAAGCCCGTTGCTTCAACCAACACCTTTTCTTCAACGCTCTGCAGGCCAGGAACCTCCATCGCGTATTAGGATCACTAAATGTCGAGTGGCACAAACAGGTCATCGATATGTCCTGTGCTATCGGCGAACCGTTCGATCGGCACACCGGCTTTGTTAAGCAGCGTCAGGTGCAGGTTAGCAAGTGGCGTCGGCGAGTCAAAGTGTATGTGCCTGCCACCACGCATGTTGCCTGCAGCACCACCGGCAACGATGATCGGCAGGTTCTGGTGATCGTGTACGTTTGGGTTCCCCATTCCACTACCGTACAAATACAGACTATGGTCCAGCAGATTCCCATCACCCTCGGGAGTTGCCCGTAGCCGTTCAAGGAAATAGGTGAACAGTGAAACGTGGTAGCGGTTGATTTTCGCGACCTTGGCTACTTTTGCAGGATCATTGCCGTGGTGCGTCAGCGGGTGGTGTGCTTCGGGAACGCCAATCTGAGGATACGTCCGATTGCTCGTTTCACGGGCTAGCTGGAAAGTGATTACTCGCGTAACATCACCTTGCATCGCCAGAACTTGCAGGTCGAACATCAGCTTGGCGTGATCACCGTAGTCCGCTGGCACACCTGCCGGTCGATCGAGATCAGGCAGCTCAGCCTCACGTGTCTTGGCTTCTGCAGATTCAATACGTCGCTCGACTTCACGCACCGAGTCCAAGTAACCTGCGATCCGTTCACGATCGCTTGGACCAAGCTTTCGTTGGAGCGCGGCCAGGTCTTCCGACACGCTGTCCAGCAGGCTTGCGCGTCGTTGTATCGCCTTCAAACGTTCTTGCTTGTTTCCTCCGTCGCCAAAAAGCGTCTCGAATACGACCCGTGGATGCGCCTCACTGGGCAACGGAGTTGTTGGCGACGACCAAGACAAGTTGTTTTGATAGACACAGGCGTACCCGTTGTCACACTGGCCAACGATTGACATGAGGTCCATCGACATCTCAAGGCTGGGCAACTGCGTGGCTTGGCCGATGTGCTTGGCTGCGATCTGGTCGACAGTCGTTCCCAGATAGTAGTCTGTGCTCTCGGTGCGCCGCGCGGTGGCAGCGCTCAGAAACGCACTGTTGCTGGTAGCGTGCGTTCCGGGATAGGCATTCTTCAACTCAAGTCCGCTGATGACCGCGCAGTCGTCCTTTACGGACTCCAGCGGCTGAAGAGTTTCAGAAAGTTGATTGAGGTCCGATCCCGGCAGGTTCCATCGCGTTTCATCACAACCCATCGGCATATATACATATCCCAGCCGCCTTAGGCGGTTGGGCGCAGCAGCAGTACTAGCCAAGGCTGTCATCGAAGGCACCATCGCGTCGAGCAGTGGCAGCGCTAACGCACCCCCGAGACCTCGCAAAACGGTTCGCCGGGGAATCGACTTCTTTGATACAAACATTATCCACTTCCTCGCATCTGAAAGATATCGCTCGCGACGATCCCTTGCACAAGTGACTCAAAACTGTATTCCGCCTGCTCCGCGTCCGACACGATTTGCCGAATCATTGGGCTATCGAAATATTCCATCGGCCGTCCGACCGCATAGGTCGCCAATTTCCGAGTCAACGTCTCAACGAATTGCTCTGGCCGGCCGAGCAACGCGGCCTGCAGACCGCCAACTCCGTCAAATTCACTGCCATCGGGTAGCTTGCCAGACGTATTGATTGGATTGCGACCTTCCATCTCTCTCCATCGTCCTATGGCATCGTAGTTTTCCAGTGCGAAACCGATGGGATCCATCAAACGATGGCAACCTGCACACGCGTCGTTATCACGGTGGGCGGCCAAACGCTCCCGGAGCGGCAAATCCGCAGAAACGGTATTGTCCTCCAGCGGTGGCACGTCTTCCGGAGGTGGAGGCGGCGGCGTGCCAAGCAGATTTTTTAGGATCCAGTTCCCGCGAATCACTGGGCTAGTACGCGTCGGATAGGACGTAATCGTCAAAATGCTAGCATGTCGTAGCAATCCCCCTCGCAGCGTATCGCCAGTCAATGACACCCGACGAAAATGACTTCCGTATACACCAGGAATCGCGTAATGCTTGGCAAGCCTCTCATTTAGAAAAGTGAAATCCGTTGCGAATAGATCCAGCACACTACGGTTTTCGTTCACCACCCAGTCGAAAAGAAGTTCAGTTTCCCGGCGAAACGCTCTGCGCAGGTTCTCATCAAAGTCCGGAAACCGCCGCGCGTCGGGCGTAAACGAACTGAGATTCTTGAGGTACAACCACTGGGCGGCAAAATTCGTCGTCAAGCTTTCGCTTTTGGGATCCGCTAGCATCCGGTGCACTTGCTTGCTCAAGACCTCTGGCTGTGAGAGTTGATTCGCCTCCGCCAGATTTAGTAACTGCTCGTCCGGTAAACTACTCCACAGGAAAAAACTTAGCCGCGATGCAAGCTCAAGATCCGTGATTCGTTGCGCACCGGCTTCTTCGTTCGCTCTACGTTCGACACGCAATAGGAAATGCGGACTAACTAGGATGCAACTCAACCCAGCTTGTATCGCCTCATCAAACGAACCACCCGACTCAATTGCTGAATCATAGAACGCCAGAGGCCTGACTAAGTCCTTTTCGTTCACAGGTCTTCGGTAAGCGTTTCGGCAGAGCCGAGCAAATACGTTTGCCGCGCGACTGCGCTGGTCGCCCACCGGAATGCCCGCAAAGATTTTAAGGCGGCTTTCCGATTTCTCTTCGGCAAGTGGAACTTCACCACCAACGGGCCCAGTAATCGCAACTTCGTACAGGGCAGGGTTCTGACGCGGGTGACGATGGTAATTAAACCTGCTCTGAAGCGGTTGCCGCATGGTTTCAAGCAGGGCTGCACCCTTGTCGACGAAAGTCACGGCCAGTTGACGATTGCCCGCCTCGACATCAATCTCGGCCGTGAGCCCTGCATCGACTTGACTGTGATCCCCATCGGCCGGCGGTCGCACTGTGAATGATGCTGTGGGCTTGCGATCCAGCAGCACTTCCAATCGATGCTCGCCGCGCATACCTTCCACATGCTCATTGCGGTCACGAGCCAACCTTAACTCAACTCGGTATTTGCCGGTGCGCGGAAACGTATAGTCAACGATCAATCCTCCGCGTGTTCCTAGCGGCATACCAGGTAGACGCGCTTTTTGTGTAACATCCGCAGGAACACGAAAGACTTCGCTACGTGGCTGGCTACCAACAACGCCCACCGCCAAGCGACTAATCTTCTCGGCAGCGGCAAGCAAACGTGTAACACGTGAGGGAGACAGATCTCCGACGGTGATGTTGTCAAACCCGCCACTGGATTGGTCAGGAGGAAGTAGCTTGGTCGCATCAATGTGCACTGCTAAGAGATCGCGAACCGCGTTCTGATATTCAAAACGCGTCAATCGGCGCAATGACTCTGTCGAACCGAATCTCGGAGAAAGCCTCTGGTGCTCGGCGAGCAGGCCGCGGAGTGCCTTCGTAACCTGGTCGTACTCGAGCTCGGTTGGGCGCGTCGTCTCATCCAGCGGAGGCATTTGTCGACTGGTCAGCTTAAGCAGTACTTGCTCGAGCTCGCCCGCACCATCCAGCTTACCGGCAACAAGTGGAGATTCAATGAAGTGTTCTATCGAGAACTCATCACCCTTGGAATGGCAATCCAAGCAGTGGTTGTCGAGAAATTCTGCGAGATCCAAATTCGTGCCAGCGTCCGGGCTCTTCGCTTTGGACTTCGTATCCGTCGCAGGTGCATATCCAGCCAGACAAAAGACGATACTTAGGCCCAAGATCGCACGTGCAATCGGCAAGGACCAATCGTATTTCAGCCGAGTTTGAATTCGCATCGAATGATCAACGAGCCGATGGACACGAGGTAAGAATCGCCACGACGGCGTAGAAACCCCAATTGTACACCACCAAGGGCAGTCATGCCCACGCTGACATGCTGGGCCGAGATTGGAACTCGGAACATCCTGCTATGGCAGGTTGCGTTCAAGATATTCGCGAACTGTCGTAACGGGAACAACAAAACTGGCCCCTTCAATCAGCGCTTTTGACGAAACAACACCGATTACGCAGCCAAAACGATCGAACATTGGCCCCCCACTATTCCCGGGATTAATGGCAGCCGATGTCTGTATATGCGACACGTTGTCGAACTCTACAGATGGATTGCTAACCACGCCGCTGGTGAGTGTTTTCTCAAGGATTTTTGGCCCCGTAACGGGGTTGCCGATCACAACAACCTCTTCTCCAGTATCCAATGTCTTGCGTTTTGAAAATCTCACGGACTGATAGGGCCCGCCTGGGATTCTGACTAGCGCTAGATCAAGTTCTTGGTTCCACAACAATACCTCGCCGATGTGCTCTTGCGTGCGATTGTTGTTCGTAATCTTGACTTTAAAATTTCCAATCCGAGGAATCACATGGGCGGCTGTCATAATGTAGCCCTCGTCACCGACGCAGAAGCCTGTACCGGCTCCCGTAGCAGTCGTGATTAGTACAACCGAATCCAAATTATCCTTTGCGATTTCGCTAATCTTCAACTCTTTCTTGGTTTGCATACCACGCATGGCGTCAATGTCAGACCGCCGAACTTGAGCCATTCGTTTGGGGCGTGTAGATGTTTTTCGCTTGGGCATCTCCGGCGGAGGCAAATGCTTCATATCGAGAACGAATTGCTTTAATGCTAGCGCCCGCAGACTCAGCTTCTTTCCATCCTTCTGACGCAACGCGAACACGAGTGCTTGCCCGTCAGGGGAGAAAAACATTCGTATTGCATTTTCCAGATTGGGCATTTCACCGGTGACCAGCAACGCATCCTCTATCTCCTCTGCGGTCTCTCGATTCATCAATTTAGGTTCATCCCCCTGCAAAGTAGCCACGATTGGCAAGAAAGGGTGGTAGGCCAGCGCGAGGGTCTTACCAAGCCTATCGGTCTTGAAGTTCACAGCACGAGTGAGACCAGAGTTAAACGAAGCAAGGGTATCTTTCTTGCCTGGCGAACCACCGTACGACTCAAACGTCACACGCCGGCCATCATGAGAAAGCAACAAGCCTGATCCACCTTCACCTGGATTCGTGACTGCTCGTACCACCTCAGCGCGCATTCCATCGAGCTGCCACTGCATAAGCATGTCAATGCTTCCATAGGTCGGTACATCAAGGATGTTCCAATTCGGATCAATCATGAAGTCCGTTCCAGTGCGATAAAGATCGTGATAGCCGGTGTACGCCCTAACGCCATCAGGCGCAATCTTGATCCAATTGCCTAGGAGGACATTCCGTTGAACTTCGCCTTCCGCTTCATCCACAACTAAGATCACATAGCGCGGCGTTTGATCAATGCACTCGACTGCTGCGTAGATAATTGGAAGATTAGGGTGCAGCGCAATATCAACAATCTTTCGCACAGGCAGGCTGAGGCTGTGAAGGGAAATCTTCCGAATTGGCTCGAGCGTCGTTCGATGCGCGTAGACCAAAGTAGGTTGGTGTGCCAAGCTGGCCACCCAATACGCCTTCCGCTCGCGCAGGAGAGAATATGTCGATGGCGGCTTGCGTTTACCAAGGACTTTTGTTCCGTCACGACCGATGGCAGTGAGCATATCACCGTGTAGGACTAAGTGCCGCTTTGCCTTGAAATCATAGGTAATCGATTGCAAGTCTCCATCTAATTCCAGGCCCCTTCCCGCTTCACCAAATTGAGCTAGCTCTCTCGCGACTTCCACGTCGAGCACCTTGACAACGAAACGTACAAAAGACCGCTGACCGTCTGGATGTTCAACCCGAACTTTGAAGCTGTGATCTCCGATCGACTTTTCATCCGTTTGCCACACGATTTTCCCGTTGGGCTGTAGCTTGGCTCCCTTAGGAGCTAACAAGAGCTGAAGTCGTACGTCCTTCGAAGCGACCAGCTGTTGCTCGTAGCTCTTGCCAGCGATCACTTGCCGTTCTGGTGGCACGCCGAGATCGCTTGGTGTCGAACCATTAACGCTTCCTTGAACCAACGGACCAAGATCATCGCTAACGGTGGTTCGTGGCGTTCTGCTGCCATGCTGAGTAATCGGACTTGTAACCCCGCGAAGCAGCACTCCAGTCTCTCCATCGATCAGATAGATTTCGAGCCGATCTGCGTAAGTAAAGGCGACTGGGTGATCTATCTTGAAGTCCCCAAGGCGCTCAACGCGCTTAATTAAATCGCCAGGGATCCGATTTCCGCTGGGTAGCTCTACACGACGCTTGCCAGCGACAGAAGTCCGGGTATTCAGTCGCATTGCACGCATCACCGTCGGCGAAAGCGAATAAACGATCTTCTGCGATAGATCGGGTACGACTAGCGATAGATTGTCTTCCAT
>DNPC01000093.1 GCA_003501565.1 Planctomycetaceae bacterium
CCGTAACTCTGCTCTGAGTATACTTCTAACGCCCGCCAAAATCCGAAGGCCGTGATTTTGCCTTCGCAAACGCACCCGACCCATTCTTTGGAAAATCTGGTCTGCGAATTGCAGTTGTGACCTGCCACTACCTATCGCAACTTCCCCGTAAGACCGGTACTGACCGTATGAAATCCAACTCGCCAGTTCGACGACGCTCGAAGAGATTGCCAGTTATGCCAGAGAAACTACGCGGCGCGTTCACGCTAGTAGAGCTGTTGGTGGTGATTGCGATCATTGGAATCTTAGTTGGCCTATTGTTGCCCGCGGTACAAGCGGCGCGTGAGGCAGCACGGCGGATGAGCTGCCAGAACAACATGAAGCAGCTTTGTTTGGCGTGTCTAAACTACGAAAGTGCCCACAAACGGTTGCCGCCGTCTACGGTTGTCGACTTTCGACTTGGCAATGCCGCCAACAATGGAGGCTGGGGCGTTCACGGGCGGATCCTGCCGTTTCTCGAACAGGGCAACTTGTACAACCAAGTCGATTTAACGGTCGGCTGGGATTCTCAAAGTGTTATCTCGGGCTTGCGTATTCCTCCGTACTCATGCCCTAGTGATCCTCTGGCGAGCGAGGTTCGTGACCCTGGACGTGGCCGACCGCTCTTGTACCCAACCTGCTACGGATTCAACATGGGCCGTTATTTTGTCTTCGACCCGCAGACCCGACGCGGCGGTGACGGCCTTTTTTATCCAAACTCGTTTACCAAGCTGGGGGCGATTACTGACGGCTTGAGCGCCACGCTCCTGGCTGCCGAAGTTCGAGCCTGGACGCCCTACCAACGTAACGGTGGACCGTCGACGGTGAATATCCCATCAAATCAGCAGGAGGCGGAAGCGATCGTCGCCAGCGGGGCTCAGTTCAAGAACACCGGCCACACCGAATGGCCTGACGGCAGAGTGCATCACACCGGGATCACTACCGCCATGCCGCCAAACGCTGAAGTGCATTTCACGCACGATGGTGTCTTGCATCGCTTTATGGATTTCAACTCTTGGCAAGAAGGCAAGAATGGTACCGCTGGCTCACCGAGTTATGCATTGATTACATCCCGGAGCTTTCATACAGGTGTCGTCAATGTGACGCTTGCCGACGGGTCAGTGCATTCGATCTCGGAAAGCATCGACCTACTACTTTGGCGCGCTTACTCAACGCGAGCTGGGGGTGAAATCGCATCGATTGACCCGTAGGATCCGTAAGATACGATGGCAGTGCGGTGCAAGATATCTGCCTGCTCCTGCAGCGACACTTTCGTAATTGCTATTGAGGGACTGACGGGACTTTCGGTCGCGGGAATCGCCCGAGTGGCTGTCGGCTAGCGTCTGCCGCAGACCGCTGCACGCTAGCAAACCGATAGGATGAACCAGCTTTACTCACTTAGGATGACATAATGATGCAACGGTATCGTTGGACTGTGCTTCTGCACCTTGGGCTGTTCGTTTTTTTCGCAACTGTCGCAGAAGCCAGCGAGGATAAAACACGCTCGGATGCTTCGCGCTCAGAGGTTGCGCGGAAGGGCCTCGAGTTTCTTAAGTCGAGCCAGGCCGATGACGGTACTTTTTCGATCCAAGCGGGCCCTGGGATTACTGCCCTGGCAATCACCGCTGCGATTCGAAACGGTGAGGCACTGGATAGCCCGATGGTTGCCAAGGGGCTCGAGGCACTCGAGACTTTCGTAAAGCCAGATGGTGGAATCTACGGAAGTGGCCGTCTGCGGAATTATGAAACTTGCATCGCCATTCTGTGTTTTGTCGAAGCGAATCGTGGTGGCAAGTACAACAAGCTACTCGCCGATGCGAAGAAGTTTGTCGTGGGAAATCAATACGGCTCCGCCAGTGACTCGACCACCGATGATGTTTGGGACGGCGGTATGGGGTATGGCGAAAAGGGTCGCCCCGATCTTTCCAATACCGCATTCATGATCGAAGCCTTGATCGCTCTCGAAACAGCGCCGAACGATCCTGCCATCCAATCGGCTCTTGAGTTCGTGTCACGATGCCAGAACCTTAGTTCGGAGCACAATACGACCCAATTCGCGTCCAAGATTGGCGACGGTAGTTTTTTCTATACGATCCCCAAAGACGATTTTGACCCAGCTGACGATCCTGAGCGTTTTTCACCCGACGGTGGAATCTACGGCTACGGAACGATGACTTACGCCGGATATAAAAGCATGCTGTACGCAGGCGTCAGCGAAGATGATCCTCGCGTTGTTGCGGCGAACAAGTGGATCTCCAATAACTATACGGTCGACATGAACCCAAGGATGGGGTCCGCCGGTTTGTACTATTACTATCAGACGTTCGGCAAAGCGCTGTCGGCAGCGGGCGTTGAAAAGCTCACCGATTCCAACGGAGACGACCAAGATTGGCGTGTGGACCTTCTCAAGGCGCTTGCAAAACGCCAAAACGGTGATGGATCCTGGAGTAACAAGAACGAACGTTGGTTCGAGAATGACAAGAATCTCTGCACAAGCTTTGCTCTACTCGCAATTGCAAGTAGCCAACCGAGCCAGCCAAAAACGAAGAAGTGAATCTGTGCTTCTCGCTCGACACGGAACGTCGCCCGTGGGGAGTTCTGCTTAAAGAGCAGGCGGATATGGCATGTTCCACCAATCTAACGGCATGATGCGTTCCAGCGATTCAAGTGTGAAGCACGCGTTGGGGCAAGACTACTTGCCGTGGATTTTGATCGGCTTGCAATTGCTGTTAATCGGCTGCGTTGCTGGTTGGAACTTCTACGACGCAAGGCTTGAATCACGAACTTACATCGGCAGTTTGCTGCTTGGCTCTTCACCCGGGGTAGGTGGTCCAGGTATTCCGAAGCAACTTGCCGTTCTTTTTGGTGGCCTTCTATGGGCGAGTATTCTGGTAGGTGTACTTTCGGTAACAGCGCTGTTTTGGGGCGGCACGCGCACCCGATCGGCTCGCTACATCGGAATTCTGTGCGCGTTGCTTGCGCTGTGGCTCACGGTCTTTGCACGCTGGCAGCAGATTGCCTGGTACGGGCATCGATACCGAGCGGGCCCAGTCATTGAACA
>DNPC01000057.1:0-9152 GCA_003501565.1 Planctomycetaceae bacterium
TTGGGTGGGAACCGCGGCTAACGCCGATCGGCTAATGGGTTTTCAGATAGTTCTAAGTGTAATGGGTGTAGCTACGAATCCTACGCTCCAGCCAGTAGCTAGGCGTTGTTAAGTCGGTCTAGTTTTTCTTGTGCGGTGGCAAGAAAGTCTTCGTCTGGCAGGTTGCCGAGTGGACTGTAAGCCGGATGGCGCGATTCTTTGTAGGGATCATTTGACTTGGTGTTGTAGCAACAGATCAGCGACCAGCGTGGGTCTGGACTCGTGTTTTGGTCGCTGCGGTGCAACAAGTTGCCGTGAAAGAATAGCCCGTCACCTGGATCCATTTCGACGTACTCGACAGGCATTCTCTCCAGCACGGCGGTGACGCGTTCTGGATCGGCTCCCGTTTGACCGCCGACTTTCATGTGATTCATGCGACCTAATTGGTGCGAACGCGGGATCACTTGTAAGCAGCCATTGGCCCGCGTCGATGGATCGATGGCGATAAAGCAACTGGCCATCGTCGGAAAGAGGCATCCGAAATCGTACCAGTAGCCATAATCCTGGTGCCATTCCCAAGCGCCACCGATCCTAGGCTCCTTAAGCATCATTTTGTGGTGGTAGTGGTAGACTTCGTCGCCCAAGAATCGCTCCATGTTCCTCGCAACTCGCTGGCTCTTCACCACGTCAGCGTACAAGTTGTCGGTCAGTTCATTGTCGAGCGAAAGGGTTGTCGTTCCACCAGCCGCATCAGAACGGCTGGTCGCGCGAGTCGCTATTCGTTGATCCGCTCGGGCGTACTGGCCAAGTGCTGCGACTTCTTCCGAGGCATAGAGTCCACGGACAAGCACGTAACCTGTCTCTTGAAACTGAGCAATATCTGAAGCATTGGCTTCAAAAAAGGCCATGAGATCGATCCGATCGAGTGGAGGTATAGACAAAAAATCGTTGAATCCAGATTGCCGCTATTAAGCTGCCTATGTTCTACGATAGCGGTCGACCTGCCAGAAGCAAACCTCTGACTAGCTTTGTCAGAAAGCGATAAAATGAATCTACTTAGGTGATTGCCACACGTAGGCCAGCGTTAAATACTACCGGATCTGTGAGCGGCAAGGCTCTAGCCGTCGGTTTTGCTATGGCCACCGGCGGCTAGTGCCTTGACGCTTACGAAGTCCGTGCGAAACCTTCGAACTGAGGCGGTTGTCGCTCAGACTTACGAAGAATTTCAATCCCGCTTCCAATCGAAGAACCTTCAGACACCGTGAACATCATTCCATCTAAGACTTCAATTGATTCGATGCGGTCCGGTCGCCGTGCCGGAAGTTGCTACCCGATCGCGCTGACTGTGTTGGCATTCTGGGCACTGTCCAGTGTGCAACCTGCAACCGGGCAGGAAGCGGTTAACAAACCTGACCTGAAGCAGCCAGCTGATCGAGCGGCCAACTTGCCTGATGGTATTAACGATAGCTTTCTCGATCCTGAGCTTGACGTAGACAAGTTTATAGGGCGATTCGAAGTTGAAAGTCGTGAAGTTGTCGCTTGCCTGCCGGACATCCTGCAGGCGATTCAGCTCAAACCTGGCATGGCGGTGGCTGACATTGGGTCTGGTACCGGGCTGTACCTACAATCGCTTTCACGATCGGTTGGTAGGGACGGCAAGGTTTTCGCCGTTGATATTTCGCCCAAATTCGTCAGCCACTTAAAACAACGTGTTAAAGCGGAGGAATTGACGAACGTAGAAGTCGTCCTTTGTAGCGATCGCAATGCAGCACTCCAACCCAATTCGATCGACCGCGCATTTCTGTGCGATGTCTATCATCACTTTGAATATCCGCAGAGCACGCTCAAGTCGATATACAAAGCGCTGCGGCCGGAGGGAAGGCTCATCTTGGTGGACTTTCACAAAGAAATTGAGGGACCGCGTCGCGAGTGGATGATGAATCATATTCGTGCTCCCCAGAAGGTCTTCAAGGCGGAGATTCTCAAGGCAGGTTTCGAATTCGATACGCACGTGCCGATTAACGGTTTCAAGGAAAACTACTTGCTCCGCTTCACCAAGGGTGAAAGTGAGTGAATAAAGGTGGTTCGGAAGTCGAAACGAATGATTCACCCGGGACCTTCGGCCTCTGGGGATTAGTGGCTCTAGTTGTGGCCAATATGGTCGGTACCGGTGTGTACACGTCCAGCGGTTATTCGATGGCTGCCCTGGGTGATCCTTACCGGGTTATGAACGTCTGGATCGTGTGCGGGGTTTGGGCCGTAGCCGGCGCGATCGCCTACGGTAGTTTGGCACGACGGTTGCCAATTTCAGGTGGCGAATACCTTTTCTTGAGCCGCTTGGTACACCCCAGCGTTGGTTTTATGGCTGGTTGGATATCGATGGTGGCTGGCTTCACCGTTTCGATTGCCCTGGCTGCCAAGGCGTCAATTGCATACGCAGCCCCAAGTCTCGCGGCCTCGGTTATGGGAAATGCGCTGGCTGCGGGACTGGTGTTCTTGATTACTGGTGTCATCGCCAGTGGACTTAGATTCGGCACCGGAACACAGACCGCGATCGTGGCGATCAAGCTCTTGCTGCTGAGCGCGTTTGTAGCGTATGCTCTTTTGTTTGGCGATTTTCATCAAGCAGATCCAAGTGAAACGTTACAACCTGTGGCAGATGTGCAAGAAGCGAGCTTGTCGGCCTGGATAGCATTCGTGGGCTCAATGAGCTGGATTGCGCTCAGTTACACCGGTTTTAACGCAGCAGTGTACGTGTCCGGCGCCGTGCGCGGTGCGTCTCGACTGGTTCCGCTGGCAATGATTGTTGCAACGATCGTGGTAACGGTGTTCTATTTATTATTGAATGCGGTTTTCGTGTTCGCACCACAGCCAGAGCAGATCACGGGCAAGCTGGAGGTGGCCGCCATCGCGGCTCAGGCTGTTGGCGGTGATTGGCTAGCCGGGTTAATGCGATTGATCGTCATCGTTTCGACGGTCAGTAGCGTGTTTTCGATGTTAATCGCCGGTCCGCGTGTGTATCAACAGATGGCAATCGACGGAGTCATGCCGCGATTGTTTAGTGATGATGGCAAAGCGCCTGTGGCAGCACTGTTTCTACAGGCCGGTATCAGCATCCTTGTTATCTTCGCCGATCAATTGTTGGGGCTGATGCAGTACCTAGGCGTTACGTTGGCCGCTTGTGGCGGCCTAGCCGTGTTGTCGCTGCTGTGGGCTGGAAGGAAGATCGACGATGCGCCGCGACTTGCGTGGTGGGAAGCATTGTCGGCAGTCGTCTATTTGACGATTACAGCTGCGATTATTGTCGGGACGTACTTAGAGGACTTACAGCGTCCGAAGTTCTTTGCGATGCTTGGAACCTTCGCCGCCGGCGCAGTTGTCTACGCCTTCTGCCGCCGAAGTGGTTGGTTAGAGTTTGATGAGCCGACGAGTCCAAAGAACCGTAGTGGATGAGGCGACGATTCCCAAGAACTGTAGTGGACGAGGTAACAAGTCCCAGGAACCGTAGTGGACGATGCGAAGAGTCCCAATAGCTGTGGTGGACGAGGTAACAAGTCCCAGCATTAATGTAGGCCGTAACAAGCTGTGCGCAGTTACGGCTTCACGCTCGAGTTTACACCTGTCAATATCGCTCGCATCATCAACTGCTTCACGCAACGCTTCGCTCGCTACGTATTACAGCCAACTACACTGAATTCCCAACCACCAGAACACGTCTCTAACAGAGGACAGAACCTTGCAATCCGACGGTCAGCCGGTATCTGAAGTCTTTCGAATTTGTCCGGCGTGTGGCGCGGAAATTGAGCAGAAGGCCGGTCCGTTCATTTGCGAGAAGTGTAACTACGCGAATTTCTTTGGGCCAGTCCTGGCGGTTGGAGCGCTGATCGAAAACGAAAGCGGCGAGCTGCTGCTGGTGCGCAGGGCTCGCGAGCCTGGCAAAGGGAAGTGGGGATTGCCGGGTGGTTTTGTCGATGCTGGCGAGTCGGCAGAACAGGCGACTGCGCGTGAGGTGCATGAGGAAGTCGGTATCACGATCGAGGAATTCGATTACATGTTCAGCGGCCCGAATCTCTACAATTACCGCGGCATCGTTTCACCCGTCGTCGATTTGTTCTTCCTGTGCCGGTTGTCTGCCGAGGTCCAGATCAGGCTGGCCGTCGACGAATTGAGTGAATTCATTTGGACCGTTCCGAAGCCCGAGCACTTAGACAACATGGCCTTTCCCTCCAATCGCCGCGCCCTCGAGTTTTGGCTCGAGCATCACAGCGGTTCTGGTAGGTAGCCCGTTTTAACAGCGTTGCGCCGCGTGCGGGACTATGATGCTCGTAATCGCGTCTACTACCAGTGGCTGGAACTTGTGCCGGTAAGACATGGGTGGCTGGGGCGGCGTCCGAAACGAGATTTGGAAATGAACCGAAAATTGAATCGATACGGGCGGGCGATGGGTATCGCAGCGTTTTCGGCTGCGTGGGCCTACGTTGCGTTGCCTCGTTCGGGTGCGTGCTCGTGCCGTGATGGCATGTGTGTGACCAAGTCGGCAGCAACGCCGGACGCTACCAAGCGAGCTTGGCCACTAGAGCATTTTGACGCGGCGACGAAGAAGCCATTCGCAGGTCAACAGAGCGACGAATAGCATGGCGACCCAGTTCTGGTTCCAGATTGGCTTCGGCGGACTGGCAGCGACGGGGAGGCTGGTTCCCTTGGGGAGTTCAGCAAGCAGCTTAGATAATTGTCCTTCCACATAAAAACGCCCACGAGAACGTGCCGCTAAATCTTTCAGTGCGGCGTGATCACTCTGCAAATTGCTTTGCTCAGTGGGTGGCTGATTGATTTCCAAAGACTTTTTGACTGTGGTGGTATCGCCCTTCCAAACAACTTCGTAGTCGCCTGGCAGCAGGTCGACCAAGCTGCCCTCAAAGATGCCGGGCGAGTTCGCTTTGCGGCGAAGCATGAATAGGCTTTCATCGCCGAGTTGAGAAACTACGGATACTTCCGTGGTGGGTTGGTCAACCAATCGGCTGTCGCTGCCAGAAAGCCGAACTTGAACCGGTGTTCCAAACCTCGCTTGGTTCGGCCGTAGAGTAAGTTCTATGTTGGGATCTCTGAGCCGCCCTCGCGTAAGCCAACGTAACATCTGCGTCCAGTATCTTTCGTACAATTCATCGGATCCACCGACGCTACCGAGTGTGTAAGATTCATCTGTTAGCTGCACTACGACCCGGCCGGCTCCATAGTAGTTGCTGACCAACAACGGTTGAGCTGGTGCTGCTAAGCCACCATCGGCCTCCGCCAAAATCTGTGCCGTGGGCAGGATACGCCGGGCAGTCGCTAGTGCTTGAATTCTAGGGGCATCGGACCAACGTCTCAGGCTTTGCTCTGGAGTACCGGCGATCAACAATGGTGGAGCAGACAGACCCAGGGCGGTCGGCCGCCACTGGTAGCTGAATTCAGGTGGACCTACGGGGAAACTGGGGAATTGCAGCGGAGCAATGTCAGCAAATACGCTCCCGTCAAAGTCCCTCGATGGCTCGTCAGATCCAAAAATAAACAAACAGCCTGAGCCGAGACCTGATACCGACTTTCGCATGGCGTCTTGAGAGACACTACTAATGAGACTTGGATCGAAATCTCCAAAGATGAAGGCATCGTACTGACTCAGTTCGGCTTCCGTGGTAGGTATCAGCGGCATGGCAGCGCCGTCCTGCAGAATAGTAGTGACTTCAAATGCAGCTTGTTCGTCCAAAGCTGAATTCGAACTGCGGAGTTTCGAGCGTTCAAGCCAATGTTTCAGAAACCGATACTCATAGCTGGGACGCGCGAAGACGAGTAACACACGGATCTTTCGGTTTTGAACGGTAATGTCCAGTTGATACGTGTTGTTTTCTACAGCCTCTTCACCAGGTAGCGGTTCAACCTCAATCGCCAGCTCATGTGCTCCAACCGAGTCGGCCTGAAAACGAAGGCGAACATTCGTTTGTCCATTCGCTTCCAATTCAGCTGCAGTCTGATCAAGGATTGCGCCACTTTTTCGATCACGAAGAACAACTTCCTGACGCCCTGCCTGCGTGTTGGTCGTTGATAAGTTGACATCCAGAATGCTCTTGTCACCGAGATAAACGTTCTTGTCTGCTAGAACATCTGCAATGGCCAAATCGGGAATACCAGTAGCTCGTCCGTAGCCAATGGTGACTATGGGCGTCCGTTCGGCTCGAGCCTGGTCACCAGCGTCAGTCAGCGAAAGTCCTTCCGTATTAATTCCGTCCGACATTAGGACGATGGCGGCTGCTTGAGTAGAGCGAGCGGACAAAATCTGAGCGATGCCATCGCCCAGTCGGCTGGCGGATTCGTCAACAGCAACTTCGGCGGCCGAGGCTGGTGGCCATTGGTTACCAAATGGAAGCTCCAGACTATCCTTGCCGATCAGCACCCACCGCAATTGGTATTCAGTCTCTAGGCGACGAACAAGACGTTTTGATTGGGCATCCAATTCGTATAGGGCAGAATCAAACCGCGATACCAGGTCTTCCGATGGTCCCGAATCGACGGTCTGCATGCTACCCGACTGGTCCAGCGCGATGATCAACTCGGGAAGTGTCGAACGCGTCTCAGTGGCTTGTACACCCAGTAGCATCCAGATCACAAGAATGAGACAAACACTCCGAAGGCAACCTAAGAGTAAACGTGGCGCACGTCCGGAGTGTCCGCGTTCGCGAAAATAGAGACTGAACGAGAGCGTTAAAGCGCCAATTATTAGTAAAACGACTAGTACTGTTGGTACCGATGTGCTGGCTTCGTAGTCCGTTTGAACGACTGTTGCCTTTTGTGCAAGACAAATTAGCTGAACAAAGCCGCCAGTTGTTGCGGAGTTGCCAATCATCCGCGTCTCCCCATCCACCACGCAAGCGTTGATTCAGTCATCAACATTGCCAACAGACCACCGAGGAGCCACTGCCAGGTCCGAGACTTAGTTGTGCTAGGTTGTTTGGAAGCAATCGCATCAGTTTGCCAACGTGCTGGTGGAGATTGGGGGATGCGAGTCGGGTCGATCGATAGCAAGCTACTTTCAAGAGGCTCGATATTGACTACGTAACTTGCGTTGTCGGTTCCAGTCTGTGCTTGGTAGATTCCTGGTAATTCTGTGTTCGGATAAACCCATTCGTTCGTTGCATTTGCTTGATCGGGAGTGAATCCCGAAAGAACACTTAGGGTGTCCTGACTGCCGTCTGGACGCGAAATTGTTACATTCGACGAAAGTTGATTTGGCGAATCTGCGATCGAACTATCAACAATGGGTGCGCCAGTTAGCAGATTGCGGTTGCTGTCATAGCTGCTCAAGCCCTGCACAATCTGTTGCATTAAGGGTAGAAAGCTTGGCCACGTAGCCAGGGCATTCATTGGATCGGTGCGAAGCGTATCTACCCGGTCAACACTGTCGAGTAGTGAGTTTGGACCGCTGGTTACTACAGTCATGCGTCCACGACCGTGGGTAGTGGTAAAGATCCACGGATGCCCGTTCGTGAAAGCGATGTCTACCGAAGCGGGGGTTGGTTCAATCGTCCAGTATTGGAAGATCGGAGTCGTCAATAGTCCGCTGTCGGGAAAGCCTTCAAATGGCAGCGTTAGCGGGCTTTGGTACTGAAGTGGATCGAGTCGATAGAGATCGAATGGAGATTTCGTGCCCAGTTGGTAGTCGGCTAGACGACCAGAAGCGGCAAAGGCCGAATTCCAACTAGCGGCCATGGTCTGTTCCCCGTGCAGAACCGCCAATCCCAAACCACCGATCACTTTCGATTCGAGTCGTTTCCACAACAACGGAGGCATTGCAGGGAGGTCGTCCAGGATAACGACGTCTGAAGGATTAAGCGGTTGGGTGGCGAGCTCCGTTGCGCTGACGACTTTTGTTTCGAATCGATTGGTTTCTTGGCGAGCGTTTTGCGAAGCTTCCAAGGCGACCTGAATCGGCAGCGACCGGCCGGGAGCTGGCTCGGCAATTAACACGCGCGTTGATTCTTCGACATTGATCCACAGTCGCCGGGTGTCATCGATCGTCAAGTTATCATTGTCCAGCCGAGCCTCCAGCACTTGCGGGCCTGACTCTTGCCACGTTACGGAAAAATCGAAAGAGTCATCCGCGTTGGAAGCGACGTTGATTTGCCGGCTTCCGATCACACGGCTATTTGCCAGCAACGTCAATTTCCGAGAACTGTTGGACTTGGCGAACTGCGCGACCGTAATTGCGACTGTCGATACCGAACCAGTCCGTAGCGACTGGCTGTTGACGCGAATATCGGTGATGGCCGCGTTGCTACGAGAGTATGGGGGAAACGGGACAATTCGAAGCAAATGATTGTTTACCAAATCTTGCCAGGCAGGCTGGTCGACAGGGGCCGAGTCCCAGATGTCGGAACCCATATCGGTATAGACGACAATTCGGGCCATTTCGGGGATGTTCTCGGTGCCTGCGTAAGTCGTCGCTTCCGTAATAGCGCTAAAGACTCCAGGGAGGTTCGGTGAAGTGTATTGTAATTCTATGTTGTCAATCGCTGTCAATACAGCATCGTGATCCATAATGGGTGCTGATACGGGCCTTCGGTACGGGCCGTCGAAGGCAATAACGCTAAAGCAGTCTAGCGGTCCGGCGTCTTCGACCAACTGCCGTGCCATTCGTTTCGCTTTTTCGAGGGCGGTCTTGGCTTTTGAATCGACGAGTTGCATCGAATAGGAATTGTCAACGGCGATGATCCAGAAATTGTGGCTTGCTCCCGAAGCTGGCAGCATTGCTGCCGAATTATCGAGAGTTGGTCGTGCTAAAACGATCGCAAGCAACACTGGAATGGAGCATCTCAGCAACAGCAGCAACCACTGTTGTAGCTTGATACGCTGGGACTGCTGCTGAATTACTCGTTGGAGTACACGCACGGCCGGCCATTGAATCCTGCGCGGCTGCCGCCGATTCCATAGATACACTGCAAGTGGGATGAGACCAGCGGCTCCCCAGGCGAGCATCCATGGGTTGAGCAGAGACACCGCGAGTATGGAGACGATCACGGGCTCCACCTTCGCGTTCGCAAAATTGTGCTCAGTGATTCTCCTAGATTGTCTTGCGTCCGTAAGTCGTAGAAGCCGACATCGGCACTTCCGCACATGGCACTAAGTGCGTCGCGGTCGGCTTG